>NZ_JBXGGR010000043.1:0-56406 GCF_056855035.1 Suttonella sp. | reverse complement strand
GTTGAATGCTTGTTGCGCTGAGTCGATATTCTTCAACAAGCTTTCTGTAGCTATGACCTGATGCCAGCTTGTCTAATATCATTTGTCTGTAATCTTTTGAGTATGCCATAAGTTTTAGTGTAACCTTTTTTGGATTCCTTGACTATAAGAATTTGCCGCTGGGAACAGAAACCTTGCTTAAGGAAAAGCGGTCTATCGCTACGCCGCCGATATTGACGACTTCCGGATTGAAATAAGCGGCAAAATCGCTGGTTTCGCTTAATAAGGCGATTTTTTTCTCGTATTCGGGCTGCCATGCTTTGTTTGGAGTATTCATGTCTATAATCCTTGTTGTTTTAATGCGCTGGCGACGCCGGCATTGCTTTCTAGGCGTTGATAGAAATCCTCGATGGCGCTAAGCGCGCTTAAATCGATGTGCAGCATTTTCGCCCAGCGCAGCGTAACGTAGAGATAAACGTCCGCAATGCTGAGTTCTCTTGCCAGATAGTCCTGATATTACAGAACTTGATCGGCTTGTCCGTAAAGCGCCAAGAGTTTTGCGACGGCGGCATGACGTTCGTTTTCACTGCTATGCGGATTGAACAGAGGCGCGAAGCTGCTATGCACATCGCTGTTGGCAAAGGCCAACCATTGCCATGCTTTTGCCTGCGCCTTGCTGTCACCTGTGCCGAATAAGCGTGCTTGCGGATAGTGCGCATGCAGATATTGCACAATGGCGAGATTTTGCGAGAGCGTTCAGTCGCCGTCTTGCAGTAAAGGCACGGCGCCTTGCGGGTTTAAGGCTAAATACTCTGGCGTTTTCAGTGTTTCGCGGCTGACTTCTTGCGCTCGATAGCTTGCCTGCGCCCATTCCAAGGCAACATGTGGTACTAAAGAACAGGCGCCTTTCAGGTAATACAAGGTTAACATCATCATTTCTTTGAAAAATGCGCTTATGCGCGGCAAAATTATAGCAGACGGATAATGGCGACGCCTGCGATTAAGAGAGCAAGCCCCAGCAATTGCACAGGCAATATGCGTTTGCGGGTAGCGCCGAATAAAGCGAAATGATCGACAAGCAAGCCGCCGCTAATCATACCGAGCAGCACTATAGTCAATTCATGACAAAGTTGCACACCTAAAAATATCAAGCTTTACTATTGTACGGGCTAACATATAAAAACTGTGTCTTTATTTGAGCTGAATTGACTATAAAACAATCGTTTGTCCTGCGCCGATTCTAGACAATAAGAGGGCATTGACATAAACGAATGTGCCGCCCAGCAGTCCGCCCAGCCATAAATAAGGCGGAATATGCAGGCGGAAAGCTTCTTTGAGGCGCGGCAAACTGCGCTCGAACAGCAGCACATACAGCAGCAACAGGCTTAGCCCGACCATAAAAGAGACCCAAGCTGCCTGCAAGGGCGAATGCAAGATTTGACCTAAACGTCCGTTAATCGCCGCCTGTGTCGTCATGAAAGTGCCGGAAATGATGCCAAGTATGCGCCATAACCAGATTTGCCGATAATTTTATTCAATATTTTTAGGTGCATACCGATGGCGTAAACGCTCCGCCCACACCACGGCAAGAAAAATGCCGCTAAGGGCGAAAATAATGCCGACGGCGCGGTAAAGGCTAAAAGGCGTGATACTTACGCCTAACCAGCCGAATTGATCAATCAGCATGCCCATGAGGATTTGCCCCAAAATAGGCAAGATTGCCGTTTGAACCGCGTCTAAATGCAGAAAAATCAGAATATTAGAAGTCAGACCGATTAAGCCTAATGCGCCGCCAATCCATAGCCACCATGCGGAAATGTGCAAGACTTCAGCAGGAAAATGCGTGCTTTGTCCGCTGAATAAGCAGATTAAGCTGAGAAAAACGGTGCCAACTGCAAAAGAAACGGCGGAGGTGAGAAAAGGAGAACGCAAATATAGTTAAGGAATTCAAAAAGAGTCACAGTTTAAACACATCTCGCCGTACTCTCTGCGCTACCTGTTAGCAGTATTTCTGTGCCACTTTTTCATTTCTTTGACTATAGCGGCGCAATCCGCCGTTAAGCGCCGTTTGCAGGGCAATCGGAATGCCGATGCTGATGCCTAATATGCTGAATAGAAACATTAATACATTTTCTCCGACAAATAAAAAACGGCAGAAAAACTGCCGTTGTTAAAGGCTCGAGAGAGATATTATAGGCGATATTTTTTCTTCAGTTCATCATAAATCCCTTTGGATTTGACCGCTTCAAAACCGGCTGCAATTTTATCGGCTAAAGCTTTGTTTTCTTTTGTAGTGGCATAGTTAATCGAAAGGTTTTTCAAATACTCTTCCGGAACGTCAAAAGTTTGAAACTCATAATATTTATAGTTTTCAATCAGATAATTCATTTCAGAAGCAGGGATTAACAAAACTTCCGATTTTTTCAAGAAGAGATTCTTAAATGCCAAGAAATTGGTATCTAAAGAGGCGATTTCGATATTTGGCAATTGGGTTTGCTTAATTTCATGCAATTTATCGTCTTGCGGCGAAAAGCTAATCACTGATACTTTTGAATTTTCAGTTAAAGGTTCCGGAGAAGCATCATCACTTTTTAAGCGGATGAACTTGAATTGATCGTCATAAATATGGATGAGATTATATTTTTGCTCGCGTTCGGCAGAACCATATACGTGACCGACAAAATCATATTCGCCTTTTTCCAAACCCGGTAAGGATTTAGAGAAGACAATCGGATCCACTTCCACTTCAAAGCCGGCTTCTTTGCCGATAGCCTGTATCAAATCAATTTCAAATCCGACTAAAGAACCTGCGTCGCCTTGATAGCTGTAAGGAGCGGCAAGATAGTTGATGCCCATTTTCAGGGTTTCTGCCTGTGCATTTGTAAGAAAAGCCAATGATAATGCGGCGGCAAGAGAAAAAGTTTTTAATTTAATCATATAGTCAAAGATTTCAAAAAGAGTTACAGTTTTGATTCATTTTGCTGTACTCTCTATAACGCTCGCAGCTTGATATTTTGTGTCACTTTTTCAGTTCTTCGACTATAAATTGTCCTGTCATTATTTAAAAATCGGGTGTCAAATCGTATTGGATACGACTTTGTACATATCATAAAAGCGATAAAGCTATAAAAGCAAGTTCTTTTATTTTTCTTGCCTTACAGCAGGAAAATGCGCACAAGAATGCTAATTGATCAATTGGACGTGCTAAAGAATTAATTAGAACAATCCAATAATATTGCCTTCTGCGTCCACGTCAATCCGATGCGCGGCAGGCTGTTTCGGCAGTCCGGGCATTTTCATGATGTTGCCGCAGATAACGACGATAAATCCCGCGCCGGCAGAGAGGCTGAGATTGCGCACATGGAGGCTGAAACCTTCGGGCGAGCCCAGCAATTGCGGATTGTCGCTGAAAGAGTATTGGGTTTTGGCAATGCAAATCGGCAGTTGGCTTTTGCCGAGGGCATTGAGTTGTTCCAGTTCTTGCTTGGCTTCGCTGCTGTATTCGACTTGCGCCGCGCCGTAGAGTTTTTTGGCAAGTGCGGCGATTTTGTCTTCAATGCTGTCTTCCAGCGCATAGGCAAAACGAAAGGAGGTGTTTGCGGCGTCGATGTTTTTAATGATTTTTTCGGCCAGTTCGATGCCGCCTGCGCCGCCTTTCGCCCAGACTTCCGTTAATGCGATATCTGCGCCCGCGGCGGCGCAAGCCTCTTGCACGGCGGCAAGTTCTTTGTCGCTGTCGCTATTAAAGCGGTTAAGCGCGACGACTACCGGCAAACCGAATGTTTGTTGCATATTGCGGATGTGGCGGCGCAGATTGCCCAGTCCGATGTGCAGGGCTTCGAGGTTTTCGTCATTGAGTTGTTCTTTGCCGAGTCCGCCGTTGTATTTCAGGGCGCGCACGGTGGCGACGATGACGGCGGCATCGGGTTGCAGACCGGCAAGGCGGCATTTGATGTCGCAGAATTTTTCCGCACCCAAATCCGCGCCGAAGCCTGCTTCGGTTACGACATAATCGCCGAGATGCAGGGCAAGACGGGTGGCGATGACGGAATTGCAGCCGTGCGCGATATTGGCAAAAGGTCCGCCGTGTACGAAGGCCGGCGTGCCGGCGAGGGTTTGTACGAGGTTGGGTTTTAGGGCGTCTTTGAGGAGGGCGGTCATGGCGCCTTGTGCTTGGATGTCGCGGGCATAGACGGCTTCGCCTGTTTTGCTGTAGGCGATTAAGATGTTGCCAAGGCGTTGTTTTAAATCTTGCAAATTTTTGGCTAAGCAGAAGATTGCCATGACTTCAGAGGCGACGCTGATGTCAAAGCCGTCGCTGCGCATCACGCCGTCGCTGCTTTTGCCCATGCCGCTGACGATGTGGCGCAATTGGCGGTCGTTCATATCCAGCGCACGCCGCCACAGAATGCGCTTCGGGTCGATGTTTAAGGCATTGCCTTGATGGATATGGTTGTCTAGCAGCGCGGCAAGCAGGTTGTTGGCGGCGGTAATGGCATGAAAATCGCCAGTGAAATGCAGGTTGATGTCTTCCATCGGCACAACTTGCGCGTAGCCGCCGCCTGCCGCACCGCCTTTGATGCCGAAGACGGGGCCTAGCGAGGGTTCGCGTATGGCGACAATGGCTTGTCTGCCTATATGATTCAGCGCATCGGCGAGTCCAATGGTAACGGTGGTTTTGCCTTCGCCGGCGGGGGTGGGGTTAATAGCGGTAACTAAAATGAGTTTGCCTTGTTTTGCCGGCAGGGTATAGGCGTCTTGAAGCGCGATTTTCGCTTTGAAATGTCCATAGGATTCCAATTGATCGGGGGATAGTCCGAGTTTTGCGGCGATGTCTTGAATGGGGCGAATCTTAGCTTGGCGGGCGATTTCAGCGTCTGTCAGATGGCTCATGTTAACTCCTTATTCTTCACGAATGCGCCAAAAGGTAGCAAAGCGCGGCAATCCTTTGTCGGTATAGCCGCGAAAGCGGAAAGTGATACGGCTGCCAATCGGCGGCGGCGATTGGCGTTGGGCGTCTGAAAAGCCGCTGCCGATGCGGATGATTCTGCCGTCGTCAAGGCGGCAGAGCAGCGCGCCCAAGCGTCCCTGATGTCTGCCTTGTCCTTCGAGATGCGCCAATACGCGGCATTCGGCGTCGTCATGGCTTTTGAGCTTGAGCATGAATTCGCTGCGCGTGGCGAGATAGGGTGCTTCGGGCGCGCGCAAGATTAAGCCTTCGCCGCCTGCAGCTTCGATGTCGGCTCTTAATGCTTCGGCATGGGCAATGTCGCGAATCGGGATTTGTTCAATCAGCCGCAGTTGATTTTGCGGCTGCTCTACCAGCCAGTCGGCAAAGGTTTGAAGTCTGGCATTTAAGCCGCCGCTTGCCTGTGGAACGTCAAAGATGTGGTAGCGAATGTCCTGCCATTGTTTACTGCGCAGTCGGCTAATGGTTTCTTGAAAGCGTCCACGTCCGAGATAAAGTTCGCCGTCCAAAGGGAAGGGCGGCAGTTGCGCAAGAAAATCGGCAGGCGCATCGAAGATATTGCCCCTGCGCGAATACAGATGCCTGCCGTCCCAATAGGCGCGCACGCCGTCTAATTTTTCGCTGGCAAGCCAGTCGTTTACGCTTTGTTGACGGTAGTTCTGCGCCAGCATGAGGGGCGGTGCGATATCGGCTTGCTGCGCTGTTTGCGCCGCCGTCGGCGTCAATAATCCCATACCGAGTGCAAAACTTGTCGCATATAAGGGTATGAGGATTGTGCGCATGTTTAGCCTTTTTTATCTTTGTCCTGAATAATCCACAGTTGCGGTTGCTGCCAAGCGTCGTAGGCATCGACAATCAGGCTGATGAATTCTTTCAGTGCCGTTTTGTCCAGTTGATCGACGCTGTGCAAATCCAAGACCAGATGCTCTATTTCGCTGTCTTGCAGGCAGTCCCAAGCGGCATCCCAGCTTTTGCTGTTGTAATAATCGGGAAAACGGCAGGCTTCGCCCAATGCGGTCAAAATGCGGCTTTTGTCTACACTCGACCCGATGTTCAGTTCGATTGCTTGGCTTGGCGCTTGATCTTTGCTGCTGCGGTATTGAATGGCGGGACTGCGGCTCATGTCATTTCTCCAATTGACGGAAACTGCGGTAATGGTCTTCGGTGTAGTAATACACTTTGGGCGGATTACCTCCTGTTACGATGCGGCGGGCGCCGCGGTTGCGCGCCTCAGGCGTCGGCACCGTGTATTCGCGATAATAGCCTTGTTCTTTGCGCGGCAGCAGCCCTTCGCGATTGTAAAAGACTTTGCCGTCATGTTCGGGATAGGGGAAAGGACCACCGGCTTCAATGCGCGCCAAACTGCGTCTGAGTTCGGGGTCTTGGATATGGGCGAAGCTGCTGTGGTTTAGCTCGCTTTCATCGCTGAGGGTGAAAAAATTCACACCAAAAATACTGCAGAGAATCAGCAGGATAATGATGAGTGCGGTATTGAAGAGTTTGCCTAGGGGGCTGAGTTTGGTTTTGTCGTTTGCTATTGATGCTGCCTTAGTTTGCGGGGCAAGCGGCGGCAAATGCGCAACGGTATTGACGGCGGCTGTTGCCGGACGCCCACCGCTTTTGGGATCGTATTGATAATAAACAGTTAAACCTTCGCGCGGCGGCTCTTTTCCAAGCCATGCCGAGAGATGGAAAAAGACGTCTGCGCCGCCTTTTTCAGGGCAGATAAATCCGTAACTGTTGCCTGCGTTCCAATGCTTGATTGTGCCGACTTGCATTGTTATCCCCAATAATTTATTGGTTCTTATTGTAGCGAGCGCCTATGGTTTCGGCAATGATTTTTTGGCATAAGAAAACCGCCGTCTCAGCAGCGGTTTTCATCAGTTTCTCGCGGATTATTTGATTAAGCCGGCGAAGTATTTCAAGGTGCGGATTAATTGGTTGGTGTAAGACATTTCATTGTCGTACCAAGCAACGGTTTTCACCAATTGTTTGCCGCCGACTTCCATGACTTTGGTTTGAGTAGCATCAAAAAGCGAGCCGAATTCGGAGCCAATGATGTCGGAAGAGACCAATTCTTCTTCGGTGTAGCCGTAAGATTCATTGGCTGCGGCTTTCATCGCGGCATTGATTTCGTCTTTAGTAACGTTTTTCTCAAGCACAGAGACCAATTCGGTTACAGAGCCGGTCGCCACAGGCACGCGTTGTGCCGCACCGTCTAATTTACCGTTGAGTTCGGGGATAACCAAACCGATAGCTTTTGCTGCACCGGTGCTGTTCGGCACGATGTTCATGGCGGCAGCGCGCGCACGGCGTTTGTCGCCTTTGCGGTGTGGAGCGTCAAGCGTCATTTGGTCGCCGGTGTAAGCGTGGATAGTGGTCATGATGCCGGTAACGATGCCGAATTCGTCGTTTAAGACTTTTGCCATCGGCGCTAAGCAGTTAGTGGTGCAAGAAGCGCCGGAAATGACGGTTTCGCTGCCGTCTAAGGTGTCATGGTTTACATTGAATACGATGGTTTTGATGTCATTGCCGCCTGGTGCGGAAATCACTACTTTTTTCGCGCCGGCTTGGATGTGTTGCTCGGCTTTGTCTTTGCTGGTGAAGAAGCCTGTGCATTCCAAAACCACATCAACGCCCAAATCGCCCCAAGGCAATTCGCTCGGGTTGGCATTCGAGAAGACTTTAATTGTTTTGCCATTGACAACGATGGCATCGTCTTTCAGCGCCACTTCGCCTTTGAAACGCCCTTGCGTAGTGTCGTATTTGAACAAATGCACGAGCATGTCGGCAGGGGTCAGGTCATTGATAGCGACCACTTCCAAGCCTTCGACTTCTGTCATTTGACGTAATGCCAAGCGACCGATACGACCAAAACCATTGATTGCAACTTTAATACTCATTAAAACACTCCTGAGTGAGATGGGGTTTATTCGGCGCATAGTTGCGCCGAAGCAGAAAGGCAGAGCCTTTGAGTGGAGGATTATACCTTTCTCGTCGGATAATATTCAATAAGAAAAGCGGCTTAGAAATAAAACCGCTTGTTTTTTAGTAAATTTCCGTATTGTGATTTCACAGTTCATTCACAAAATCGGCGGCTTAAGACGGGATTTTGCCGATGTCTTTGCGATAGGTCATACGCTCGAATTGGATTTTTTCCAATGCGCTGTAGGCCTGCGTGCGTGCTTTGCCAAGGTTGTCGCCGAGCGCGACCACGTTTAATACGCGTCCGCCGCTAGTAAGAAAACCGCTATCGACTTTTTTCGCACCCGCGATAAAGACTTGGGCGAAGCAGCTGGCTTTTTCGATACCGCTAATCGGCAGTCCGACCGTGTATTCATTGGGATAACCGGCCGATGCGGCGACTAAGCATACGGCATGCTGCTGCGACCATTGCAGCTCGATATCCGCCAATTTGCCGTCGATGCAGGCTAAGACGGCGTCTAAAAGCGAGCTTTGCATCAGCGGCAGCACGGCTTGGGTTTCGGGGTCGCCGAGGCGCATATTGTATTCGAGCAGGAATACGCCGCGTTCATTGACCATCAAGCCGAAGAAGATAATGCCGGCGAATTGCAGTTGCTCGGCCTGAATGCCGCGCAGGGTGGGCAGCATGATGTCGTCGATAAAGGCTTGGTATTGCGTCGGCGTAAAGCTCGGATGCGGCGCGACGACACCCATGCCGCCCGTGTTTTCGCCCTGATTGTATTCGCCGATGGTTTTATGGTCTTTGGCGCTTTTTAGCGCCACGATGTTTTTGCCATCGCAAAGACTGAGGATAGAAACTTCAAATCCTTCCAAAAATTCTTCAATCACGGTTTCCGTTCCCGCCGCGCCGAAGCGGTTTTCCAACATAATATCGCGCACCGCTTTTTCGGCTTCGGCTTGGTTTTGGCAGATAATCACGCCTTTGCCCGCCGCCAAGCCGCTGGCTTTGACCACTGTCGGATAGGGGCAGGTTTTCAGATAGGCAAGGGCTTGTTCGGCTTGGTCGAAACTTTGGTAGGCGGCGGTTTTGACACCGTATTTCTGCATAAATGCTTTGGCAAAGCGCTTGCTGCCCTCTAGCATCGCCGCCGCTTGATGCGGCCCGAAGATGTTCAAACCGGCGGCTTGGAATCTGTCCACAATGCCGTCCACCAGCCATGCTTCCGAGCCGACGAAGGTCAGCCCGATATCGTTATTGCGCGCGAATTGCAGCAGTGCGTCGCTGTCTGTGAGGGCGAGATTTTCCGCGCGTTCCAGCGAGGCGGTGCCGCCGTTGCCGGGCGCGACATAGATATGCGTGATGCGCGGATCTTGCGCCAATTTCCAAGCGATGGCGTGTTCGCGTCCGCCGTTTCCGATGATAAGGGCTTTCATGGCTGTCCTTTTCTTTAAGTGGAAAAATGCGGCATTTTACTGATTTTATGCGGCGATGAACATAGAGCTTGCCGAGTAAAAGGCGTATAATGCGCCGTTTTTTCAATGGATCGTTTATGGAATTAAATAGCACTTATGCCCATATTGACGCGCTGCTCGAGCGAGCGAATGCGCTTCGGGGGTATCTTTGACTACGAGGGCAAATCCGAGCGTTTGGATGAGGTAAACCGCGAGCTGGAGCAGCCCGATGTGTGGAATAATCCCGATGAGGCGGCAAAACTCAATCAAGAGCGGGTGTCGCTGGAGGCGGTGGTCAATAATCTCGATCACATCAACAGCGGTCTTATCGATACGCGCGAGATTATCGAGCTGGCGGAGGCGGCGGACGACGAAGGCATGGTCAATGAGGCTTTGCAAGATTTGCGCGGCTTGGAAGCGCAGATTGAGAGTCTGGAATTCCGCCGCATGTTTGCCGGCGAATTGGACGGCAACAATGCTTTCTTGGACATTCAGGCGGGTTCGGGCGGTACCGAGGCGCAGGACTGGGCGTCGATGCTTCTGCGCATGTATCTGCGCTGGGGCGAGGCAAAAGGCTTCAAAACCGAATTGATTGAAGAATCCGCCGGCGATGTGGCAGGAATTAAATCCGCCACGATTCAATTTGAAGGCGAGTATGCCTACGGCTGGCTGCGCACGGAAATCGGCGTGCATCGTTTGGTGCGCAAATCGCCTTTTGATTCCGGCAATCGTCGCCACACTTCTTTTGCGGCGGTGTTTGTCTCGCCGGAGATTGACGATAATGTGGAAATCGATATCAATCCGGCGGATTTGCGGATTGATGTTTACCGTGCTTCGGGTGCGGGCGGTCAGCACGTCAACAGAACGGAGTCGGCGGTGCGGATTACGCATTTGCCGACCAATATCGTGGTGCAGTCGCAAAATAGCCGCAGTCAGCATCAGAACAAAGACACCTGTATGCGGCAATTGCGCGCCAAACTCTATGAATTGGAGATGAAAAAACGCAGCGCCAGCGCGCAGGCTATGGAAGACAGCAAATCCGATATCGGCTGGGGGAACCAGATTCGTTCCTATGTGCTGGATCAGCAGCGCATTAAAGATTTGCGCACTGGCTATGAAACCAGCAATACGCAAGCCGTTTTAGACGGCGATTTGGATCCGTTTATTAAAGAAAGTTTGAAACAGGGAGTTGAGGCATGAGTGAGCAGCCCAATCACATCGCAGCAGATGAAAACAAATTAGTCGCCGAGCGCCGCCAGAAATTGCAAAAAATCCGCGACACTCAGGCGGTAGCCTTTCCGAATGACGCGCGTCCCAGTCATCAGGCACTGGCTTTGCATAGCGACTACGACGGTGCAGACGAAGCGGCATTGACGGCAGTCGGCGAGGTCAGCATTGCCGGACGTATGATGGCAAAACGCATTATGGGCAAGGCGAGCTTTACCCAGTTGCAGGACGGCAGCGGCGCGCGTATGCAGGCTTATGTGGCGCGCGATGAATTGCCCGAGGGCGTATATGCCGATTTCAAAACTTGGGATGTGGGCGATATCGTCTTTTTGCGCGGTTATTTATTCCGCACCCAGACCGGCGAGCTGACCATTCATGCGCGGGAAATCCGTTTATTAGTGAAGTCTTTGCGTCCCCTGCCTGAAAAATTCCATGGCTTGACCGACCAAGAAACGCGTTACCGTCAGCGTTATGTGGATTTAATAATGAACGCGCAGAGCCGCGAAGTTTTTGTCGCGCGCTCGAAAATCATCAGTTATATCCGACATTTCTTTGAAAATGAGGGCTTTTTAGAGGTTGAAACGCCGATGATGCACCCTATTCCGGGCGGCGCGGCGGCAAAGCCTTTCCAAACCCATCATAATGCCTTGGACATGGATTTGTATCTGCGGATTGCGCCGGAATTGTATTTGAAACGCTTGGTGGTAGGCGGTTTGGAGCGGGTATTTGAAATTAACCGCAATTTCCGCAATGAGGGCATTTCTACCCGCCATAATCCGGAATTTACCATGCTGGAATTTTATCAAGCCTATGCCGATTATGAGGATTTGATGAGTCTGAGCGAGAAACTGTTGCGTGGCTTGGCGCAGGAAGTCTTGGGCAATACGGCGGTGGATTATCAAGGTACGCTGATTGATTTCGGCAAAGACTTCACGCGTTTGCCGATGCGCGAGGCGGTTAAGCAGTATTTGCCCGAGGCGGCGGAGATATTAGACGACAAAGCGGCGATGGTCGCCTTGCTCAAATCACGCTTTAAAATCGATGCCAATGAAGCGATGGCGCAAGGACAATTGCTGACTCTGCTGTTTGAAGAAGGGGTAGAGCATCAATTGATTCAGCCGACCTTTATCACGCAATATCCGGCGGAAGTCTCGCCTTTGTCGCGCCGCAATGATGACAATCCGGCGGTAACTGACCGTTTCGAGCTCTTTATCGGCGGACGTGAGATTGCCAACGGCTTCTCGGAGCTTAATGATGCCGAAGATCAAGCGGAACGTTTTAAAGCACAGGTGGCGGCGAAAGATGCCGGCGACGACGAAGCTATGCATTATGACGGCGATTTTGTGCGTGCTTTGGAATACGGTTTGCCGCCCACCGCGGGACAGGGTATCGGCATCGACCGCTTGGTCATGCTGCTGACCAACAGCCCTTCGATTCGCGATGTCCTGTTATTCCCGCAAATGCGTCCCGAATAAATGCCGCGCTACGGAAAATTAACATTCTGTGCTCGGCTTTTGCCTAGAATGCGCGTTTTTCTGATGTAAAGAGTGAATATGAAAAAACTAAACAGTTTATTGACCGCCGCTGCGATGCTCTGTTTCTCGGCAGCGAGTATGGCGCAGGTAACCGAAGTGGTGCGCCTGCCGCCGCAGGGCGTTGATGTTATCGGCATGGTGCGCCAAGTGCAGGCGGGCGATCAAGATACCTTGCTCGATATCGGGCGCCGCTTTAATGTGGGCGGCGATGCGATGAGAAATGCCAATCCCGGCGTGGATTTCTGGTATCCCGGCGCCGGCAGCAATGTCTTGGTACCGACGCGCTATATTCTGCCCGATGTGCCGCGCGAGGGCATTGTGGTGAATTTGCCGGAAATGCGTCTGTATTATTTTGATAAACAGGCGCAGACGGTGCGCGTCTATGCCATCGGTATCGGACGCGAAGGACGCGATACGCCGCTGGGTGTGCAGGCGATTACCGAAATGCGCCGCAATCCGACGTGGACGCCGCCGGCTTCGATTCGCGCCGAACATGCGGCGGAAGGGCATATTCTGCCGGCGGTGGTGCCGGCGGGGCCTGATAATCCTTTGGGGACGCGCGCGATGCGTCTGACTAATCCCAGCTATTTGATTCACGGTACCGCCAAGCCTTGGGGCGTGGGGATGCGCGTTTCTTCGGGCTGTATCCGCATGTATCCTGAAGGGGTGGAGGAATTGTTCGAGCTAGTCGGCGTGGGCACTAAGGTCAATATCCTGAAAGAGGAAATGAAGGTCGGCTGGTTCGGCGACGAGCTGTATTTGGAATATCACCCGCCTTTGGAAGAGGATAATATTTCCCCCGAACAGGCAATGTATGAGGCGATTGATTTGGTCAACCGCAAAGCGGCGCAATACGGTTTGACGGTGGAAGAAAACGTGATTCGCGCGGTGGTCAATGAGGCTACCGGTATGCCGGTCTCGGTGGCTTATCAGCGCCACGGTATGTAAAAGAAAGCAAGCGGCGGATTTATCCGCCGTTCTTCTTGCAAAGGATGATTTATGGATGTTAGCGAGATTTTAGAAGGCTTGAATGCCGAGCAGCGCGAGGCGGTCAGCCATCATGAGCGGATTGTGCGCGTGATTGCCGGTGCCGGCAGCGGCAAAACGCGGGTCTTGGTGCAGAGAATGCTGTGGCTGATGAAGGTGGAAGGACTGCCGGCGCAGGCTTTGCTTGCCCTGACCTTTACCAATAAGGCGGCACGCGAAATGCAGCAGCGTTTGGAAGCCGGCGTACAAAGTCGTTTGCCGGATTTGTGGATGGGGACTTTCCACGGCATTTGCTATCGTATTCTGCGCCGTCATGCGGAGAAAATGGGCTGGATTAAGGACTTTGTCGTCATGGACAGCGAAGACCAATTGAGCTTTATCCGCCGCCTGATGCGGGATAATTTATGGTCGGACGACACCATCAGCGCGCAGGATTTGCGAAATTATATCAATAAGCAGAAAGAGCAGGGCTTGCGGGCGAATGCGGTGGTCGTTAAATCCGCGCAAGCGGTCGTGATGCGCAATTTTTATCAGCAGTATGAATACCGCAGCAAAGAGCAGGGGCGGATGGATTTCGCGGAATTGCAATTGCTAACGGTGGAATTATTGCAAAGCCACGACAATGTGCGCGAGAGTTTCCGCCGCCGTTTTGAAGCGATTTTGGTCGATGAGTTTCAAGACACCAACGGTCTGCAAATGCAATTGATTGAATTGCTGTTATCGCCAAGCGGTCGCCTCTTTGTGGTCGGCGACGACGATCAGTCGATTTATTCATGGCGCGGCGCGCGCGTGGAAAACATGCTGGAATTGGAACAGCGTTTTCCGCAGGAAGTGGCAACGGTGCGTCTGGAACAGAATTACCGTTCTACTCAAACCATTTTGGAAGCGGCAAATGCCCTGATTGCGGAAAATACGCAGCGTTTGGGCAAACGGCTGTGGAGCGAGG
Organism: Suttonella sp.; assembly: GCF_056855035.1. Classification (NCBI taxonomy): domain Bacteria; kingdom Pseudomonadati; phylum Pseudomonadota; class Gammaproteobacteria; order Cardiobacteriales; family Cardiobacteriaceae; genus Suttonella; species Suttonella sp. The sequence continues at coordinate 42,386 of NZ_JBXGGR010000043.1, read as the reverse complement.
GTAATGCCGGCGAAAAAATTGTCGTCTATCCCGCTTATAATGAATATGACGAGGCGGAATACGTGGCGGCGCAAGTGCTGCTCATATTGGAGCAGGGGGGGAATTACCGCGATTGTGCGGTCTTGTACCGTTCCAATGCGATTTCGCGCGTATTTGAAAAAGTCTTTACCGGTCATCAGATTCCCTACCGCGTTTACGGCGGTCTGCGCTTTTTCGAGCGGGCGGAAATCAAAGATGCTTTGGCGTATTTGCGTATGGCGCTGCAGCCACATGATGATAATGCCTTCGAGCGGATTGTAAATGTGCCGGCACGCGCGATTGGCAATAAGACGGTGGAAGATTTGCGCAGTCTGGCCCAACAAGGCAATCTGTCATTTTGGCAATTGCTGGAAGACGAAGCCTTGCTGCGCCGTCATATTGCCACAAGAGCCGTTAATGCCTTATCGCAATTCCGCAGTCTGATTCTGCATTTGCGCGATGCGCTGGCGGCGCAAAACACGCTGAAAGAAGCTATGGAAATCTTGTTCAAAGACAGCGGCTTGAATGCCATGTACGAGCAAAGCAAAAAAGAAGATGCCTTATCGCGCTTGGAAAACCTGCAAGAATTAGTCAGCGCCGCGGCTTATGCCGATGCGCGTTATCAAGGTGCATCGGTGCCGATTGGCGATCGTATCGAGCAATTTCTTGCCGATGCCGCCTTGGATGCCGGCGATAATGAGGCAGAAGAGGACGGCAATGCGGTGCAATTGATGACCATGCACAGCGCCAAAGGTTTGGAATTTCCGCAAGTGTTCGTGGTTGCCTGCGAAGAAGACATCTTTCCGCATTATCATTCGCTGAATGAGAAAAAATCTTTGGAAGAAGAACGGCGTTTGGCTTATGTGGCGATTACCAGAGCCATGCAGAAACTCACCATTTCTTTTGCCCAGCGCCGCCGCTTTCAAGGTAATGAAAAATATCCGGAACCTTCGCGCTATTTGGGGGAAATTCCCGAGCATTTACTGCATGCCGTACGTCCCTTGGTTTTCCACAAAGCGATGCCGTGGCGTCATGAAACGGAGATTCAACATAAAACACAAAGCAGCGGCGAAGGGCAAACATTTCAAATCGGCGAAGATGTCTTGCACCCTAGTTTCGGACAAGGCACAATCACGCATTTGGAAGGACAGGGCGAACATTCGCGTGCCCTGGTGCGATTTGCCGACAAACAGGAAAAATGGCTGGTGCTTGCTTATGCGAAATTAAGTAAAATCTGACCTCGAATTTAATATGCAATCTTTGTAATAATGTAAATTTTAGGATAATTAAGGAAATAACATGAGTCAAAAAATGAATGTGGAAAGTTTTAATCTCGACCACACCAAAGTCAAAGCCCCTTATCTGCGTTTAGCCGATAAAAAAACAGGCGCGCACGGCGATACGATTTTTAAATACGATTTGCGCATATGTCAGCCGAATAAAGCCCATATGGAAATGCCTGCCCTGCATTCATTGGAGCATTTGATGGCGGAATTATCGCGTAACCACAGCTCGCAAGTCTTGGACATCTCGCCGATGGGCTGTCAAACCGGTTTTTATATTTCCTTAATCAACGAACCCGATTATCAAAGTGCCTTGGATTTGGTAGAAAAAACCCTGCATGATGTTTTGGCGGCAACGGAAGTGCCTGCCTGCAATGAAATCCAATGCGGTTGGGCGGCAAGCCACTCGCTCGCCGGCGCGCAAGCCTTGGCAAAAGACCTGCTTGCCAAACGCGACGAATGGGAAATTGTTTTCGCCTAATCGAAACAAAAACGCAGGGAAGCACTTGCCTTTATTCCCGCTTTACACTACACTTCTGCGCTTTCGCCATGCCAACGCCATCGGCAAAGCGTTAATTAATTGGAGTTTAAAATGCTAACTATTGAAAACAAAGCTGAAATTATTAAGAAATACCAAAAGGCAGAAGGCGACACCGGTTCAACTGCCGTACAAGTCGCGCTCTTGACTGCACGTATCGAAGATTTGCAAAAACACTTCGCGCATAATAAAAAAGACCACCATTCACGCCGCGGTTTATTGCGCATGGTCAGTTCTCGCCGTCGTTTGTTGGAATACCTCAAACGCACAGATTTTGAAGGCTATCGCAGCCTGATTGCCGATTTAGGTTTGCGTCGTTAATTTAAGAAAAAGGTCAAGCGTGAAAACTACTGCCACATTCACATACGGACAGCACCAAGTTATTCTGGAAACAGGCGAAATCGCCCGTCAAGCCGACAGCGCCGTGCTGGTAAATATGGAAGGCACAACGGTTTTGGTTACCGTTGTGGCGAAACAAAGCGTAGCCGATGGGCAGGATTTTTTCCCGCTGACCGTTGACTATCAGGAAAAAGCCTATGCCGCAGGAAAAATCCCGGGCGGCTTTTTGAAACGTGAAGGTCGTCCAAGCGATGAAGAAACCCTGATTTCCCGCTTGATTGACCGTCCGATTCGTCCTTTATTCCCTGAAGGATTTTTCAACGAAATTCAAATTATTGCGACCGTCATTTCTTTTAATCCGGAAGTCAATCCGGACATTGCGGCAATGATTGGCGCTTCAGCAGCATTAAAACTTTCCGGCGTTCCTTTCCAAGGACCGATTGGCGCGGCGCGTGTAGGCTATATTAACGGACAATATGTGCTTAATCCCTCGCGCAAACAACTCAAACAATCGCAATTGGATTTAGTTGTGGCAGGTACTTCCAGTGCGGTATTGATGGTGGAATCCGAAGCCGATCAATTATCCGAAGAAATTATGCTGGGTGCGGTCATGTACGGTCATGAACAGCAGCAGATTGTCATTAACGAAATTAATGCCTTGGCTGAAAAAGCAGGAAAAGCGGCTTGGAATTGGCAGGCACCAGCGCGCGATGAAGCATTAGATAGCGCTATCAAAACACAATTTGCAGCACAATTGACTGCCGCCTATCAAGTAGCGGACAAACAAGCCCGTCAAGCCGCTGTGGCGGAAGTGCATGCTGCCGCGCAAGCCGCCTTAGTTACTGAAGACGGCAAATGGGATGAAAAAACCGTGAGCAATTATGTGCATGAATTGGAATATCGCACTGTGCGCGATCGTATTCTTGCTAATGAACCGCGTATTGACGGACGTGATACGAAAACCGTACGTCCGATTACTGTCCGTACAGGCGTTTTACCGCGCACGCATGGTTCTGCCTTATTTACGCGGGGCGAAACACAAGCTTTAGTCGTGGCAACGCTTGGCACAGGACGCGATGCGCAATTGCTTGACACTTTGGCAGGCGAAATTAAAGATAATTTCATGCTGCATTACAACTTCCCGCCTTTCTCTGTAGGAGAAGTCGGACGTGTAGGCTCGCCGAAACGCCGTGAAATCGGTCATGGACGTTTAGCTCGCCGCGGTGTTGCAGCAGTTATACCGAATGAACAAGAATTCCCTTATGTATTGCGCGTAGTTTCTGAAATTACAGAATCTAACGGATCTAGCTCAATGGCATCAGTCTGCGGCACAAGCCTTGCCTTAATGGATGCCGGTGTGCCGACAAAAGCACCGGTAGCAGGTATTGCTATGGGCTTAATCAAAGAAAGCGAACGTTTTGCCGTCTTAACCGATATTTTGGGCGATGAAGACCATCTAGGCGATATGGATTTCAAAGTAGCCGGTTCTGCAAAAGGCGTTACCGCATTGCAAATGGATATTAAGATTGACGGCATTACTAAAGAAATTATGGAGCAAGCGCTTAAACAGGCACATGAAGGTCGTTTGCATATCCTAAATATTATGAATGAAGCGATTAGTCAGCCGCGTCAGCAATTATCTGATTATGCGCCTCGTTTCTCAACTATGCGCGTCGATGTCGATAAGATTAAAGACGTGATTGGTAAAGGTGGAGCGACTATCCGGTCCATTACCGAACAAACTGGTACCACCATTGAAATTGAAGATGACGGTAGCATCAAAATCGCCGCAACGGATAAAACGGCAGCAGATGAAGCGCGCCGTATGATTGAAGAAATCACTGCCGAGCCGGAAGTAGGTAGAATTTATGAAGCTAAAGTCGTTAAATTAACCGATTTTGGGGCTTTTGTAAGTTATCTGCCCGGCAAAGAAGGATTGGTGCATGTTTCTCAAATTGCTGCACATCGTGTTGAAAATGTCGCAGACGAATTGGCTGTTGGCGATGAAGTCAAAGTAAAATTACTGGAAATCGACAGACAAGGTAGAGTAAGATTATCTATTAAAGAAGCATTAAACAGTTAAAGTAAAAACGGAGAGATGGCAGAGTGGTCGAATGCGCACGCCTGGAAAGTGTGTATACGTTAATAGCGTATCGGGGGTTCGAATCCCCCTCTCTCCGCCACTAACGATTAAAAGCAGCTTGTTAAGCTGCTTTTTTTATTGCCTTTTTTCAGGTTTTGGAGTCAGAAAGTTTCCTTTATTCAGATAGTTACTTAAATGTAACCATTTTTTTTGTTGTCATTTACGTGCAAAACCGTACAAAACGTTTTAGGCTGTTTTTTGAATTTTAGTTAAGCATTTTGCAGGCTGTTTATATCTGATAGATTGACTTACCCGTCATAAAATCTATCAAAAATATACAAATGCCTCGTCCAACAACCTTCCTAACCGATAAGCTGATTCGTGAAGCTTTTCCGCCAAATGGTAAATCTAAGCGTCTTTATGGCTCTGACGGCTTGATGGTGGATATTAAGCCTAGCGGTAATAAATATTTCTATTTTCGCTATAGCTTTGCGGGTAAGGTTCGCCATATGTCGTTAGGACGTTACCCAGTGCTATCGCTGGAAAAAGCCCGAGAATGGGCCTTAGAGTTCCGTTTCCAGGTACTCAAGGGTATTGACCCGCTGGAAGAGCGAAAACGCAAGCAGGCAAGCTACAAACAAGCCTTGCAAGCGCAAGAAAACACCTTTGAGAAGATTGCCCGTGAGTGGTACGAGCGTAAACGCCATGAATGGAAAAATGCCAAGCATGGGCAACAGGTAATTAACACGCTAAGCCAATACGTTTTCTCCAGTATTGGCAATACCCCAATCACCGAGATTACTACTCCTGACTTATTGACCATCATTGACCGTATCGCGCACAAACACGAAACCGCCAGCCGTGTTAAGCAGCGCATCAAAGCGGTATTTGATTACGCCATTCAAACAGGCAGAGCAACGGCTAACCCTGCGGCCAGTTTGCCGATGATGAAACGGCGCGGTAAACAGAAAAATCATCCCTCATTGCCTTATCAGGAACTCGGTGAATTTTTGCGCCGCTGTGATGGTTACGCAAACCGCAAAACAGCATTAGCGTTGCGTCTACTCATTCTCACCATGACGCGCAGCGGAGAACTGCGGGGCGGTAAATGGGAAGAGCTGCACGGCGATGAATGGCATATTCCAGAAGCGCGGATGAAAAACGGTTTACCGCACATTGTGCCTTTGTCAGATTGGGCATTAGAAACGCTAGATGAATTGCGCCAGCTTAATAAATACAACAGTCCTTATTTCGTGACAGGAAACCGTAATACCCCGATTAGCGATATGACCCTATCCGTTGCAATGAAACGCCTAGGATACGAAAACAGAGCCGTTCCGCATGGTTTTCGGGCGACAGCTTCCAGCTGTCTAAACGAGAGCGGATTATGGAATGCGGATGCGATAGAGAGGCAATTGGCGCATAAAGAACAAAACGCGGTAAGAGCTGCCTATAACCGCGCTGAATATCTAGAAGAACGAAAAAAAATGATGCAATGGTATAGCAATTTTATCCGAGAACAATTCTCAAAATAAATTTCTAATTATTTTAGAGCCTCGTCATTGACGAGGCTTTTTTAATTCAAAAAATCAATCAAAAATGGAGTTAATGTTTCACCATAAATTCTAAATAGGCGTAAAAAATCCATGTAAGAAGTGTAAGAATGTAAGAACTCTCTGATTATATTGAATTTTTATAAGCTGCTTATGCAAGAATGATGTAAGAATGCTTTTTTCGATGTAGGAAAATAGCCTTTAAAAATGAAAAATCCCACTAAAGTAGGATTGAATATTGCTTGTAGTTCATGTTTTCGCAATCTAGAATGCGGTTGATGGCAACTCTTTATCATTGGTTTTCCTAAATGTTGATAAGTTAAATTGAATGATTTTTTGACTTTCATTGTGATTCTTTCTCTATGCTTGGTGGTTCTATCCCATTAAAAACGTAAAAATATCCGCGAGATTTCCAATTCCCACTAAGTCTATCAAGGTATTTTAGTTGTTTTCTCCAGCGATTTCCAGATCCTGCTTTTTCTAACCAGCCTGCTTTATGCAGTATTTCAATGACTTTGTTTTCGTTGTAGCCTTTACAGATTTCTTCGACAAAGACCTTTGGATAGACATAATAAATATCGTTTGTGCCTTTTTCTCGCTTAATAAAGCCGGGATGCTCGTATGAGGCAACTAAAGTGGCATTGATAGCGTCAATAAAAAATAAGGATCGAATTTGTAAAAAATCTATGGCGTTTTGTAGAATTTTCTGCTCTTCATAAGATTCGGTTTTTGGCTGTAGTGCCAGCCAGTCCTGAAAACATGTTTCAATTCCTTGTAATGATTTGACTTTATCGATAGGCAGTATGCCTAAGTCACAAGCCAAATCCAGTCCTGTCATGCAAGCAGCAAACAGGCGGGCTGTTCGCGCGGTCTGGTCTGTTAAACCGCTTTTGGTTTGTAAAGCGGCTAGATGCTTTTCATAGCAGCTGATGACACGCTCTTTTATGGATGCATTTTGGGTTAGTTCAGTCATATACACTTTACCTGCCACACCATAAAGCGTTGTTGCTGCATGATTGAGATGATTAGCGAAAGTGCGCGCGTCCTGAAACTCATGATGATTTTCTAGGATATGAGGGATTGATGGGCAGCGAACAAGCTCACCAGCCATCACCGTTTTTCCGCGTTTTTTAAGGTGCGTTTCTAGATCAGTTTCGCCCGTTGAAATAGCTAAAACTCTGAATCTTGCTGTTGGACGATTGCCATTATCAATACTGCCTCGAGTACGTCCTTTCCCGTTCGACATAGCATAAATTGCTCGTTTGACGCTATCTCCGCTTTCATCTTTACTGATTTCGTCTAAAGAAAGTAAGCCGTCATTTAGAGCTAAGGCAGTATTTGTTAATGCATAAGCTGTGGTATCCCAATCTTCAGCGGCATCTTTACCATGCCCCCATACGGATTGTGCGGCACGCTGTATCGTGGTCTTCCCGCTTGATGAATCACCGTAAATATGGATGACACCACCATCAATGTTGAACCATTTCAGCAGCGGCGCGGCGAATGCCGCACCAAGGAAGAGAGCAAGACGGCTATTGCCAGCGGCATATTGCCCGATATTGGCTTGCCATTCAGTCAACGTACCACGTGTGCCAAAGGCGCTTTTTTTATCATCAGGGATTTTGCCGTTGAACAAGATGTTGGTTTTATCCCCGATAATTTCTCCGTTTGGCAGGATGTAGACGTCTTTATGCCAGCCAGCAGAATCAGGAATATCCCAGCGCACCCAAGAAATTCGCTCTTGAATGTATTCGGTGAGCAAATCCAATTTCCGTCTTTGACTTGGAATATTGATGACATTACGCAATTTGCGCCAGCCTTCGTTCGTGCCGACATCACCACGGGCGATTAAACAATGCTCACCATTGTTGTACTCGATAACGTGATGCTGCTGTCCTTCTTTGTCTGTGCCATAGCCCACAACGTCAAAGGCTTCGCACAAACGAATGGGGGCGAGATACACGCTGCCATCGGCTTTTACAGGGTAATGATAGATAAAGTCTCCCTGCCCGTGATCTTCAACCACGGTATACGGTTGTTTAGTATCCATTTTTACCTCTGATTAACTTTCAGAGCGGGGAATGACTGATTCCCACCGTGTTGCCCAGCCTCCGGCATTACCTGCGGCAAGATAAATCTTGCCTTCGGGGTCAACGGCATATGTTCCTGCTGCGACTTTCCAAGGCGCATTCAATGCGCCAATATCTTCAACAAGATCCATTATCCAGCCATCAACTTTGCTGACTTCTCGATTGATTAAGACAAAGCCTGTTTTGCGGTCAATTTCAGATACGGCATCTTTTATGCTGCGCCAGTGTTGAGCAAGTTCATGGATTTTGACGGCACGTCTATTGCTAATTTTGATCATCTCATTCTCCCAGTGCGATTTCTTCAATCCGTTCAACATCGGCGATAAGCTCATTACGCCGCTGTACCAGTAAATCTGGCACAACTGTCGTTTTACACTCTATTGCCTCATCTATCTCGGCAATGGCCTGATTAAGCGCTTCGATGAAATAGCCTTGATTTCTGATGAGCACAGCATAGGCCTTGTTTAGACAATCATTAGACGTCATCATGACGTACCTCCTTGGCGCGCAGGCTGTCTAACTGCTCTGCAAGCACGGCAATATGCTGATGCAGGATTTGGCAGATGATGTAATGGTCGGAGGGGAGTAATAAATTTTGCGGATGATCGTTTGCGACTTCTAGCGCGGTAATGAGGGCATCAATACGCGCAAATAGTGTTTCATGAGAGAGCGCATGCAGGGATGCAACATGATTAGACATAACAGTCTCCTTTGTAAGATTTTGAAGACTGCCGCCATTGGTTCCAAGCAAGAGGGCGACAGCATACGCAGGATTGGAACTACCGCTACAAAGGGAACGGCGAGCCTGACGGCTCTCCTGCGCACGCTGCCATAACGTACACTGTAGGCATAAAAATAGCGCTTGAACAGCGCTGGTGCGCCTTTGTATCAACGGGGTTCCAATCCCGATCACAGGTGTTGCTGTGACGGGCGCATTATAGGAAAAAATAGAAATAAGTGTCAAGAGTAAAACGGTATTATTTTCCGTTTGACGTATTACGCTAAAGATAATAAAATAACCCACACTTAGTCCTAGACACAGAACATCATGATTATCTCTTTTGCTGACAAAGACACAGAAAAACTTTTTAGGGGACAGTTTGTTGCCAGATTTGCTGGCATCCAGAAAACAGCTACCAGAAAGTTGGCTTTTTTGAAAGCAGCTGGTAAGTTGGAAGACTTGAAAATACCACCAGCAAACCGTTTGGAAGCATTGAAAGGCGACCGTGCAGGACAGTACAGTATCCGAATTAACGACCAGTATAGGATTTGTTTTGTATGGCATGATGGCGATGCTCATCATGTTGAAATTGTTGATTATCACTAGGAGTATTGCATTATGACTACAGGTATTGTTGACGGTATGCGTCCCGTCCATCCAGGCGAAATTTTGCGTGAGGACTTTCTTGAGCCAATGGGTTTGAGCATTAACGGTTTGGCATTGGCTTTGGGTGTACCTGCCACGCGGATACATGCTATCGTGAACGAAAAACGGAGTATATCGACTGATACAGCCTTGCGCTTGGCACGGTATTTTGGTACATCTGTCGAGCTGTGGCTGAACTTGCAAAACAGCTATGATATAAAAGTCATCGCAACTAAAGAGAAAGACGCACTGGCGCGTATTATTCCCATGCAAGCAATGGCTTGATTTATCGCCATCATATAAGCGATAAGTTGTATTGTTGTCGTTATCACCTGTGAGAACCTTATGATTGCCAGTTTTAACGATAAAGAAACAAAAAGATTGTTCAATGAAAAGAGCAGTATTAAGCTCGCTCACATTGCCCCTGTTGCTTTGCGTAAGCTCAATGCGTTGGAGCTGGCTAAAAGCATTGATGAATTGCGCGTACCACCAAGCAATCGGCTGGAGGTGCTGAAAGGTAACCGTAAAGGACAGTACAGTATCCGCGCACGCGAGGGCGTACGCGCAGATAATTTGCTGAAAGGTAACCGTAAAGGACAGTACAGTATCCGCATCAACGACCAGTATCGGATTTGTTTTTATTGGGAGGGGGATCAGGCTTATGATGTTGAAATTGTTGATTATCACTAGGAGTATTTTATGAGTTATCCAAGAGGAAACAACGGTTTGCCGCCTATCCACCCAGGTGAGCATTTGCGTGAAGATTTTATGATTCCGTTGGGGTTGAGTGCTAGTGCGCTGGCATTGGCTTTGCACTTGCCAGCACCAAATATCAATGAAATTGTGCGTGAAAAGCGCTCTATCACTCCAAGAACCGCTGCACGCTTGGCAAAATACTTCGGCACTTCCACTGAATACTGGTTGCGCTGGCAAGCTGCCTATGATGCCAAAGTTGCAGAAGTTCAAGAGGCTGAAGCGGTTGCTCGTATTACCCCAAGTACGCGAATGCAGGAAATGGCTTGATTTATCGCTTCTATATAAGCGATAATATGCACAATTGAATTTTTCCATAACTAACTCTCCAAAAGTTACTGGATTTCAGAAGCACCTGCTCCAACAGGTGCTTTCTATTTATGAATTAATGACTTTAAATTCGTTATCTAGCAGACGATGTAATTTTTGGCAAAAATCAACAATATCTGCTGCGGCTAAAGGATCTAATGGGGTATCAGGATTCTCTAATGCAATTTGCAGAGTCTCTAACAAACTTCTTTCTATCTGGCTAATATATTCATAGTTTGACTTGTCAGCTCCGAATGTAATTGTAATGTTATTCATAATATTCTCCTTGTTACAAATCACGGCAAATGCGCCGTGAACAATTCTTTTATTTTTTCTCCCGCTTATTCAATCCGCTATTTATTTTTTCGAGCTGTTTTTGCATGCAACATGCATTTATTTCTCTGTTTTTATTAACCATTTTTTCAATTTTTATTTTTTGATTGAGGTCTAGAAGCTCACTTGATTTTTGAAAATAAGAATGCTCAAGATTGAAATACCTTGCGATGTAAAAGTCCACTTCTGGCTCTAGCCATCTTCTATCTTTGCCTTCACCAATACCCTCAGGAAATAGCCCATCTCTTATCATCTTGCGTATTGTGTTGCGGCTACAATCCAATTTTTTTGATACGCTACTGATTTTTAGTAAATTTATCGACATAAAGACTCCTTGATAAGCAAACAACATCAACTTATTTTCATTTATTTTGCCTAATTAATCAACCAAAAGTATATTTTTATGTTACTATTCTCTCGCCTTAGTTGACAAGAAAATAGGAAAATATCTTGAAAAACAAACTATTAATTGTTGAGTCTCCATCAAAAACCAAGAAAATCGCACACTACCTTGGTGAAGGCTGGCAAGTAGAAGCCAGTTTTGGTCATATCCGTGACCTACCGGTGCATGAAATAGGCGTATCTGCCCCCGATTATGCCCCCATTTATGAAGTCGGTGAACGCAGTCAAAAACAGGTTGCTAAACTCAAAGCGCTGGCAAAAGAGGCATCTGAAATCTGGCTAGCCACTGACCCTGACCGCGAGGGAGAGGCCATTGCATGGCATTTGTACGAATTACTCGGACGTGGTAAAACGGTTAAACGCGTGACGTTCAACGAAATCACTGAATCAGCTGTGAAAAAAGCGATAGCAAATCCGCGTGACATTGATATGAATTTAGTCATGGCACAGCAAGGCAGACGGGTACTTGACCGCCTATACGGCTATAAAATCTCTCCCATGCTCTCGTCCAAGCTGTGCGAAAAAGGCGTATCTGCAGGACGCGTGCAATCCGTTGTACTTAAGCTGATTGTTGAGCGCGAGCAGGAAATTCAGCGGTTCGTAGCAACAAAGCATTTTGGCGTATCGTGTCAATTTGAAACAGACCACATAACTTGGCAGGCAACGTGGAAAAAGGATGACTTTATCACCGAAGACAATCCCTACATTACTGACCGCAGCGAAGCGCAGAAAGTTGTTGATGCTGCTGACTTGGGTTTAATCGTTACTGACTACCAAGAGCAAGAGAAAAAGCGTAAACCGCAAGCGCCGCTGATCACCTCTACTTTACAGCAAGCCGCCGCTAATAAACTCAAAATGAGCGTTGGCGATACCATGAAAGCAGCGCAAACACTTTTTGAAGCTGGGCTAATCACTTATATGCGTACGGATAATCCCAACTTATCCGATGAGGCAATTGCCTCATTACATGATTTTTTAGCATCCGTTGGGCAATCGGCGCATATCGCGTCCAAACCGAACAAATGGAAAGCAAAAGACGATGCACAAGAAGCGCATGAAGCGATAAGGCCAACGGATTTTGCGGTCAAAGACGCTCCGATTAGTGATGAGCATGCCAAACAGCTCTATGCACTCATACGGCGCGTAGCCATTGCCAGTCAAATGGCAGATGCTGTCTATAAAGTGCGCACCGCCACGCTGCAAACGACACAAGCCGTCAATCTGGAAAACGTACCCAATCCTCAAACAGCGCCTGCTATCTTCAGTGCCAGCGGCAGCGAATGCCTTTATAAAGGCTGGCAAATCATGGCAGATGATTACACCGATGAAGATGGCGATGAAACATCATCATTATTACCGCAGCTACAGGAACAACAGCAGTACAAGCCTGAAGCCGTCAATCTCTCTGACTTAGAAACCAGACCGCCGAGAAGATACTCAGAAACCTCGCTTGTCAAAGCCTTGGAAAAACACGGTATTGGCAGACCAGCAACTTATGCAAACATCATCGAAACACAGCTAAAGCGAGAATATGCCGTGCTGGAGAAACGGCTATTTAAGCCGACTGAGCTAGGCAAAGCGGTTGAATCTGCACTGGATGGCAGATTTGCCATTATGGACACGGCATATACAGCGGACATGGAGTCTCAACTGGATGCCGTTGCGCAAGGACGCGCGACCTATATTGATGTCGTACGACAATACGATAACGAGCTTGATACAGAACTCGCACAATTTGCCACCGCATCAATCACGCCTTACGGCAATGACAAAACCTACCCTTGTCCTGACTGTGGGACGGGAGAACTCAGAAAACTCAAAGGCAAAAATGGTCACTTTTGGGGTTGCTCAAATTACCAAGCAGGTTGCAAATGCACGCGGCCTGATGACAACGGCAAACCTGGGGAACAGCAGACTAAGCAATCAATAAATACAGACTATCCCTGTCCTAAGTGCGGTAAGGGCTATCTACAACGCTACCCTAGCAAGAAGAAGAAAAATACTTTCTGGTGGGGGTGTAGCGAGTACAAAAACGGCTGTACATACACAACGTTTGACAATGAGGGAAAACCTAAATAAGATGTAATAAATTAATTAATCCATCAAGGAAAACAACATGGCAAAAAAAACTTTTTATGCTATCTGCTTGTCAAGCATCACCATTCTTTCGGGCTGTTCTGTAGTAGGAAATAAAGTCATCTCTGATAATACTCTTAAAGAAAAAGCAGCATTTACCCTAGGAACGACTACTGAGAATATTGTCCTCTCTAACCGCAGACCGTCTGAAGCTGACGCCATTAAGTTTGACGTTACGGCTAAAGGAAAACAGTATCAATGTTATATTACAACTGTAATGGGAGCGATTTCTTCTGATGCTGTTTGTAATGAAATTAATAGCTCATCAAATAAACACACTAAACCAGTTTGTAATGCTTTATTGAAAAAAGCTGGCAAGTGCTAAATTTAAATTAATTCAATATATTGTTATTTAAAATAATAGTGCACAACTACTCTCTAGTTTAACGGCACTCTATAATTGGAAAATTCATGAATAAACTTAACTTAGCTATCATCCTTACTGCTACTATTTTATTAGTTGGTTGTGGAGAAAAAGATGCAAAATATTATTATGAACATCCAGATGAACTAAAATCTGCCCTAGATTCATGCCAGCTTAAAGTGGAAAATATCGCTAAAAATAATGGGTTAGATGAAAATTTAAACTTGACTAAATTATTTAATATCAGGATTAAAAGTGATGAGGAACTCGTAAAAATTACTAATGCAATCGCAGCCAGTATTAAAGAGTTTAGCAAGTTAGAAAGTGATAAGACTTGCCAGCAAGCCGTTATTGCAAAACGGGCTATTGAAATAAATAATTTAAAATCTGCACAACTAAATTATTCTGATGTTTGGCAGAATGTTATTAAAGAGTCAATAGCAGAGCTAGAAAAAGGTAAGGACTCATTAGAAAATCGTTATAAGTTAGAAAAAGTATATAGCTCACTTGATTGGTCGGAGTTAAATAAAAAATATAAAGAAAGTCCGTGTAGAGAGTACAGTAAAGAATGCAATGAAGAGGAGGATAAAATCCTAACCAACTATTGGAAGCAGCAACGAGAAACTGCACTTAACAAGCGGATTGAAGAGCTAAAAGCAATGACTTTTGAAGAGCTTCATCAACTACCAAAGCCTCAAAACTGTCAGATTGGTTTTTTAGGAGTTGATCAAACTAATTTAGACTGTTCAGCCATTCCTGACACGCTTAAATTTAAGAATGTCGAAAAAATTTCTGAGTATAAAAAAGTCCTTCTAACAGGAGATGTTGTTCAAAATTACTCTCCTATGAAAGAAAATTTGGCAGCAAAAGAAAAAGAGTATTGCGGTTCTAGTAAAACATTTAGTTTATGTTCATTTTACTCTAGTGCTAATCGAGAAGTTAAAGAAGCTATACGGGAATATTTAGCTTCTAATGACGAAACATTGATAGCAGAGTATAACAAATGTTATCAATCCTTACAGTCTGCAAAAAATCTACAGGAGAAAGGTAATATTAAATTTGATACCCCCTGCCGTATTATTAAAGAAATAGCCGCTGAAAAGATAAGCGACGGTGATTATAAAGTTTATAATAAAATAAGCGACTTTGCTGAACCATTGCAAAATATAACAAAATAGTTTTATCTGACATTTGCTTATTATTTATTAAATAAAACTAGAATTCTGTCGCCATTTCGCAGACTATCTTTTCAATATTCGTAGCAACTTATATTGTGCTTCTAGTTAGCGCAGGGTTGTTCGGCTAAATATTTAGCTAAAGACTCTACAATAAATAAAATATTTTTATATTCTGTTTATTGTATATCTCAATACGGCAATTATTTTATAATTGCCGTTGTAGCTTTTGTAAGTAGTATTTAGGGGAACTAAATAGGCTGCATCACCTTCAACAATATATTTTCTAAATAAAAAATTAGTGTTGGTAGCATTTGTATTTAATTGCACTAATACAAAATCTCCAGTTTTTGGCTTTGCATCTTTTTCAAAAGCAAGCAGTATATCTTTAGCAAAGCTAGGTTGGGAGGCTGCATTCAGCATACTTTCATCTGGGTTTTTTAACAGAAAACCATTTTCAATGTCATACAGCGCAGCTAAAAAATTAATATCCTCTGGTAACTTGTTTTCGCATAAATATATTGTCAAATTTTCTGTATTTAGGCATGGCATCATCGCCACTATTTTTTTTGTCTCATCTGAATGTCCAAGCATCAGCTCATCCAAAGATGTATTCGTTATTTTGGCAATTTCAATCAAAATTTCAGTTTTAGGGTAGTTCGCATAGTCTAAAGAAAACCATTTACTGACAGCTTGGGGAGACACATCAAGTAACTTTGCAATTTGTAAGCCTCTGCCATGCTCTTGCAACCCTATTTTTGCAAAAGCTTTTTCAAGCGACTTCACGAAAATTTCTTTATTCGGCACATAATTTTCTAAAATTTTATTCATGTTTCTATCTTGGTTAAGTAACAATAGCGAACATTTTCGCACATTTGGTTTACGAAGTGCCTGAAAAAATATAAAGAAGGTTGAAAAAAAAACGCCCTATTTGTAAAATACACTAAAAATATATTTTATGCTTTATAAGATAGATAGATAGTGTATTTTATTATGAAACTATGTCAGTATCTGAAAAAACATCACGGCGAGGCGGCTAGGCTTGCTAAAGAGCTAGGCGTAACGCCTGCTGCAATTTCAAAATGGAAGCAATCAAATCATGTGCCGGCTAATCGTGTTATTGGTCTTTGGCTAGCGACAAACAAAGAAGTTAAGCCTTACCACGTCCGCCCTGATATTTATACTCCCGAAATCATCGCACATCTCAACACTAGAACCTCTCTAGAAGATAGAAATGTTTGAGCTTTTAGGTTGTCAAATTACTGTCCCGCCTGCCCACATGAGCGCTATCGTGCGTACAGAAAGCTCATCAAATCCATATGCCATTGGTGTTGTGGGGCATTATTTGTCGCGCCAGCCGTCATCTGAAGCCGAAGCGCTGGAAGTCATTACCCAACTCCAATCCGATGGGCATAACTACAGCGTAGGACTAGCTCAAGTCAACAAAGTCAATTTCGGGCGTTATCTCAGCAAAGACAAGCTATTTTCACGTTGTGAGAATCTCCTTGCCGGCTCAAAAATTCTTAAAGCTTGCTATGACAAGCATCAAGATTGGAAGAAGGCATATAGCTGCTACTACAGCGGTAATCCGGTCACCGGATTCAAGCATGGCTATGTTCAAAAGGTTTTAAAGAATCTAAAAAAACGATTGCTCACATCAACAAGTGTTGCGTCTTATGCCTCTTTACAGCCAATAAAAATCATCCCGAGAAAATCATCAAAACCTGCAGCTGCAACTGTAACAGCTGCAAGCCAAGTTCAACCGCTATCACTTAAACAGCGGCGTTTAAGTGCCAATTTATCCATAACACACTAAGAGGTATCTATGACCACAGAAAATCAACATACCACAGCTGAACTTAAGGCTGGTATTGATAAAAGCAACACACACTTTCGCTTTAGCCGAAAGGCAAAACTCGCAACGATCTTTGGCATATTAAGTTTGTTAGCAGTTCAGCCGGCCGCGGCGCAAGCATGGGCGCAACAAACTGGGCAGGTTGTTGATTCAATTGGCACTGGTCTCAAATACTTGACCCGCGGAATTGGGATTGCTGTTATCGGTTGGAGCGTCATTATGATTTGGATTGGTAATAAGCGATTACAGGATCTTGTTCCATTTTTTATTGGTGCAGCTATTTTAATCGCGGCACCTGAACTTTTGAAGCTAATCCCGTGATGAGTGCCAAGTTTGAAGCCCCGCTATTCCGCGGGGCGACAAAACCGGTGATGTTTTTTGGCATCCCGGTCAATGCATTGCTGCTAGTTTCAGCACCATCATTTCTTGCCTTTTTTATGCTTTATGACGTGCTGGGATATTTCTCGGCACTGCTGCTTGTCCCGATCTTCGCAGGAGTTCCTGTGATGCGGCAAATCACAAAACGTGATGATCAGCATCTGAACATGCTGATGCTGGAACTTAAGGAACGATTTGGCTGGTTACGGTGTAATCGCTTGCATGACTTGACTATCGTGCCGCCGCACAATTTGCGCAAACACGAGCTGTTGGGAGAATAAAATGGCTGAAACTTACGGTGCAAATAAATTAATCCCATACAGCAGCCATATCAGCCCTGAAATCATCAAATTACAAGGCGGATCGTATGTAATGACTTTTCTTCTACGCGGTGTGCCGTATGTAGGCATCTCACAAGATGAAATCGATAACCGCGTGTTGCAGATCAATAAATTGATTGCTCAGCTGCGCGCACCCGACCGTGAAAATGTCTATATACAAAGCCACTGCTTACATTTTGACGGCAATGCTTATCTGCCGAACAGTTATGCTGAACATAGCTTTTTAGCTGAGCTGAATAACGATTACGAAAACAAAGTGATACATGGTGCGCCGATCATCACAACAGAATACTATCTCAGCTTGATTTACCGCCCATACAAACGGGTCGGCGGTATGGCAACCATCAAAACAACCAAGCGAGAAATCGCTGAATACCAAAAAAATGCCATCGAAGCTTTGGCAAACCTGAAAAATAAAGTCTTGGGCAGCTTTGCAGAATATAAACCTGAAGTCCTGACAGCTTATGAATATCCTGATAATCCTCATGTAACGTTTTCAGAACCGCTAGAGTTTTATAGCAAAATCATCAATTTACATACAACTCGCGTACCTATTATGCGTGCGCAGATTAGCGAATATCTTGCAACGTCAACCCTGACTTTGGGAAAAAATGAAATTATCCGCGTTGATACCGGGCATGGAAAGTTTTATTACTGCGCAATCTTAACGCTATCTGAATATCCTGACAGCACGCTAACAGGGCAAATCCAGCGGGTCTTAGAGTTACCTTGGCGCATGATCGTGAGCCAAACCTTTGTACCAATCAACAAAACAACAGCCAGCGAGTGGCTCGGGCGCGAATATAAACGTCTAGAAAACATGGACAGCGGCTCAGAGCAAGACTTACAAGACTTACTTGACGCACGCGAGGGCGTACGCGCAGATAATTTCCTGCTGGGTGATTACTACTGGTCAATCATGCTGATTGATGATAAGCCAGATAGTTTGAAGAGAAAAATTGCAACGGCTACAGCATTAATTGCCGACTGCGGCTTTACTGCATCAGCCAACAGCGCGGCTAAACTGCACAGCTATTTTTGCCAATTGCCGGGCAATATACACCTGCAACCACGGACAGCAAAGCTATCATCACTCAATGCCGCACAGCTGATGCCCTATCAGATTCAGTCACGCGGCAAAGCCTCTGGCAACCCGTGGGGAGCAGCAGTCAGTATGCTGCGTACCGCCAGTGACGACATTTTCTACTTCAACTTCCACAAATCAGATATTAACAGCAATAACACCGGAGACCGATTGCCCGGCAACACTATGATCACCGGGCAAACAGGTGCTGGTAAAACAGTACTGCTGTCATTTTTGCTGGCGCAAGCTCAGCGTTATGAGACACCGCCAACAACCATCATTTTTGACAAAGATCTTGGATCTTATGTATTCGTCAAAGCCATGGGCGGACAATGCGCAGAAATTAAACTTGGTGAACCGACTGGCTTTAATCCTTTTCATCTCGCCAATACAGAAAGCAATCAAGCATTTTTAAATGAGCTGATCGGCACAATTTTAGAAATGGACGGCATGGGCATGCCGACAGCAAGCGAAAAAAACATGATTGCCGATGCGGTCATCAAAACGCTCTCCAGCCCGAAAGAAATCGCCGATATCGAAGCATTTGCCAACTACCTGCCCGATGGAGATAACAGTATCCGCCAGCGGCTGAAACCGTGGACAGAAGGGCGGTATGCATGGGTATTCAACAACCCAATCGATAACTTTGAGCTTAATAGCCACATTATCGGCGTGGATTACACGCAGTTTTTGGATATGCCAATAGTGCGTACGCCGATTCTCATGTATCTGTTTCACCGAATTCAAAAACTCATTGATGGCCGACCCATCATCATCAGCCTTGATGAAGCCTGGAAACCGCTGCAAGACGAAAAATTCCGGCAGTACATTGAAGACAAAGAACGCACAATTCGTAAAGAAAATGGTTTGCTCATTTTGACTTCGCAATCACCGAGTGATTTTTTTGCCAATGTTCCCAAAGCCATGATTGAACAAATCACCACACAAATCTTCTTACCGAACCCGAAAGCCAAACGGGAAGACTATTTGGGACAGCTGGGACTAGATGAAAGTGAATTTTCCATTATCAAAAATATGGGGGTGACATCACGCGAGTTCTTAATCCGCTATCAAGGCGAAACCACGCACTGCAAGCTGAATTTACGTGGCATTAAAGCCGTTGAAGTCATGAGCGGCTCTGAAGACCGTGCAAGGCTTGCCCAGCGTCTTATCCGCGAATACGGAGAATCTCCTGAAAATTGGCTTCCAGCGTACTACGAACAAGTTAAAACCCTCTAAAACCTAAAAGGAAACGCTCATGAAACTCAAAACAGCAGTTAAAACACTCACAATCAGCATTGCAATTGCATTGGCAGCATTACATGCAAATGCTAGCGGCATCCCCGTTGTTGATGGCGCATCCATTGCACAATCTGCTCAAAATCAAATACAAACTATTACGCAAATGGTGAAGCAGTTGACCGAAGCACAAAAACAGCTGCAGCAGATGAAACAGCAATACCAAGCGATTACCGGCAAAAAAGGCTTTATTGATGTTCTCAAAAACGGCGGAATCAGTGATGACATGCTATCAAGTTTTGATGACCTAATGAAAGGCAACACCGCAAACATTGCGCAGCGCGTACAAGACTATTTTGGCAAAACAATTGACTGCCCAAAGGGCGCTGATAAAGCACTCTGCACCGCGGAATATGAAGGCATTATCAAAGAGGCTTACGCGGAAAAGCTCAATACAGAATTGCAAAACCGCCTGCAAAAAGTGCAAGAGTTATCACAGCGCGCGCAAAGCGCCAATGATGCTAAATCCATGCAGGAACTGCAAGCAAACATTGCGCTAGAAGCCAATGCTATTGCGATACTCAAACAGCAATCAGATAATTTTGAACTGTTGCAAAAAGCGCAGAAAAAAATTATTTCAAAAAAAGCTCAGCAAACATACGCATCACAAGAATGGGAAGAATTGAAAAAAAATAAAGATTCTTCCAGTGAATTAGAAATTGAAAATTATAAAAACATATTAAATTAAATAAACAATAGGTAGCAATTATGAGCATGATAGATTTTTTTCAAGAAATTGAGAAAAATATTTTTTCAAGTATTGATAATATTCTAAATCTATCTGCTACATTTGCTGGAGGCGCAAGCATCTTAGCAATTTCATTTACAAGTGTATGGTTTGTTTTTAAATCCCACAACATCATGATGGGGTATACTCAAGAGCCATTTTTAGAAATATTAAAAGATTTTTTAATTAAATTTGTTATTTTCTTTTTCATTTCTATCTCTGCTTCAGAATTTACAGATTTATCTAAATCATTTCTGATTAATCCTACAATAGAGCTTGCTGAAGAAATATCTGGGGCAGAAAATACAGGTGTCTTTGCAAAAGTAGGTAAGTTATTGGATGATGTTGTGGAAGGGATGACAACAGCAACATCACCCGATGAAAAAAGCTCTGAGAAAGGTGCTTGGGGAAAAATAAAATCATTCTTCAGCAGTATTTATGATGCTATAGATGTAAAAGGCTGGCTAACAACTATTGGTATAATTTTAAAGTTAATGATAATTAGTGCAGGAGCGTTGTATATGGGAATAATATCATTTATGACTGTATTAACTAGCAGAATATTTGCTTTTGTATCTTTAGCTGCTGCACCAATTTTTTTATTATTTTCTGCTTTTACTGTAACAAGAAATTGGTTTTGGTCATGGTTTGCATCAACTCTAGGATACTTATTTACATTTGTAGCTGTTTTTATGGTTTGGGGTTTTATGCTAAATATTACACAGTCATTTTTCTTTGATCCAACTCGCACCTCAATTTTAACTTGGGAAAGCACAGCTAAAAGTTTTTTTGCTTGTTTTTTTATGGCAAAAGTAATTGCTAGAATTGGTGATTTAGCTAGTAGTTGGTTCAGCGCTGGAAATATAACAGATGGCACTAATGCATTATTCGCTGCTTTGGGATATGGTTCAATAGGTAAAGCAAACTCTAGAGTTAAAGAACATCATGAAAATCGAAGAAGACGAAAATCTAATAAACCTGAAAAGCCAAAACCAAATCCAAATCCAGCAGAAATTGTAAAAGCATGACTTTTAATTAATCTAATATTGGAATTTTATATGAAAATAGTTTTAATCATTTTAATGTTACTAACCTCCGCCTGCTCATCCGTTAAATCATACGAAAACGAATCTTTTCCTGATAACAAAGCTGTATGGAATCCGATTAACCCAGAAAACTTTTCAAAGACTGAAGCGCAGCGTATTTACGAAGGGAGTATCGGCAAATGAAGTATTTTGAACAAAGATTAGACGAAGAAAATATCAAAGCTAAAAAAGCGGCATGGGCAATGACCGGCGTATTAGCATTGGTTTGTTTAGGACTAACCGGCGCGATTGTCAAAATGCTGCCCCTTAAAATGACGGATGTGAAAGTGCTTGTTGTCGATAAAAACACCGGCCTGCCTTCAGAAATCACTGCTTTATCGTCATTTGAGACGGGTAACGTCAAAGACGTTACCGCAAATGAGGCGCTGAACAAATACTTCACACAGCGCTACATTATTGCCCATGACAGCTACAACTTTTACGCCATCCGCGAGGCGTATGCGACCATACAGCTGTATTCCGACCCACAAGTATTCAAAGCCTACACGCAAAAATTCCAACCGCCTGTTTCAATTGAGAAGCAATTAGGGCGTGACAAAGTGCTGGATATAACTGTCTTATCCATGACGCCGTCTCATGTACCGACGCCATTTAAAGACAGTGATAGTGGCGGTGTGACTATGCAGGCACGGGTGGAAAAGACCATCCGCAGCAGCGATCAAGTGCTGTCGCAGTCAACCGGCACAGTCACCATGACCTTTGGTTATGACGCAGATCTTGCCATGGACGAGCGCGCAAGAAATATGAATCCCTTTGGCTTTACTGTGACCTCTTATCGTTATGATCCAGACCAAGCGCAAATCACACAAAGCAGCGCGCAGGGAGATACGCCATGATTCGCCGCAGCTTGATACTGGCTTTAGTGGCGGCACTTGCTCAAGCGGTATCGGCACAAGGCATTCAATACGTGCAGTACAACCGCGACAAAATTCCTGCGATTGTCACAGCCGCAGGTATCGCGACAGAAATCATCTTTGAAGATGATGAAACGATTGAATACAGCACTTTCGGGTTTTCTAGTGCTTGGGAAAGTCAAGTCGTACGCGACCATATTCTTGTTTTCAAAGCCAAAGATGAACAGCCGGAAACGAATTTAATCGTCCATACCAACAAACGCGATTATCTCTTCACCGTCATTAGCGGCAACAACGACTGGAAAAACGATCCCAATACCAGCCGCGCGGTGTATTCGATGCGCATGACCTATCGGGACAATAAAAGCAAAGCAGCACTGGCCGCCAAAGCCCAAGCAGAGAAAAGCAAAGCCGAACAAGCCAAAGCCGACAGTATCTTGCGTAACCGTGACATCAGCCCGCAAAGCGGTTATCTGCACGCTAATTATGACTACCGCGCAAGCGTCTATGCCGGTGACCTCATTCCACATCGTATGTGGGATAACGGCACACTCACCTACATTGCGTTTAAGCCCGGCACAAAGCGCGGCGTAGTGTATGAACTAGACCATAACCGCAAAAGCCATCTCATCAATCAGCACACAGAAAAAAACGGCTTGTTAGTCGTACACGGCGTGTATCAAAACCTCATTATCCGCTTGGGTGATGAGGCGGTGGAAATCCGGCGCAATACCCAAGGCGGCCGTATCGAAAATGACAAAAAAACCAGCGTTGACGGCACCGTACGCACCGTTGCCGACACCGCGCCAACCGTCTATGGCGCGCCTATGCCGAATCAAAATCTATTGGGACGCAGATTATCGCTCGTGCCTACACCAACACAGCCAGCAACCATACCTGCATCAGAAGAAACCGCTGTAGACGAACCAGCACTCGAAACAGCGCCTGCCAGCAAATTCACCCCTGAAATCATCACCATCACCGCAGAACCTACACTGCAATAACGGAGAGTCGTATGGAACACGAACAAGCTGAAACCATCTTAACCGCAGAACAGCACCAACGCTATGTAGCTGCACGCCAAAAAGCAGGCATGGACTGCATTACCGATTATGACCGCTGGGACGATGCCCATCACGCCTTAGCCGAGCTAAACGATGCCATCAGCACGGCGTGGGAAGACAGCGAATACAACCCTGAGAACTACAAAGACTTTGCGCAGTTTGATGAGGACAGTCAGCGGCAAAAAATTCTCGAGGGCAAAAAAGCCTATTGGCAAGCGTGTGAATTCCTAGAGCAAGACATACAGCGATTAGAAGCACTGCTTTTCAATCCCAATAACCCTAACAGCCTCACCAACGATCTTTCATAACCCGCCGACACCTTAGGAGCATACGATGAGTACAACGACAGACAGCCCTAAACAAGACCATCAAACTCAGCCTCAATTTTTAGCCGCTGAGCGTATTGACCTGAACGCATCTTATTTTCAGCGGCATAGCGTCAAAAAACTGGGCGCACAGTGGGACGGCTATACTTGGTATATTGAACAAGATACGCCATTAGAGCCGTTTTATGACTTTCTGCCGGGGCAAGAACGACTGAAGATTGACCTTGCTAAGTCCGAGATTGAAGCCCAAGCGCGAGGCATTCAGGGCTACACCGTTGACCGCGAAAATTTCCGCGAAAGCGGGCAAATTTATCTTCAGGGCATTGCCGAGACATTGATTGAGCAAGGTTATCAAACCAAGGCCATAGAAATCAGAGACTATGGCATTTTCCAACACCTCGAGCGCGGCGCAGAAAAAATCACGCTGCACCTGAGTCAAGACAATGATCAGACCGCTATTTACCGCGTCTCACTCTCCAATAGAGCGACATTAAAAAACGCCTATTCACCTTGGCAAAATGCCGAAATCACTGACAAAGCGGTCGCGATTGAAAAAACGGCGGCTTACATTGCCGAAAAATCTCCCCTTTTGGCGGTAAAACGGGCGCAAAAAAACGCAAAAACCACTCAAACGGCGGCAGAAAATACGGCACAAGCACGTCATTACATTGACGTGCCTTACATGGAACGCTTTGAGGCAAAAGGGCTTGGGGCAAAATGGGACAAAGATGCCAAAAGCTGGTACGTCCCTGAAGGCCTTGCCCCTGAACCGTTTGCCAAATGGCAGGCAGAAGCCGAACAAACCCTACAGCAAACACCACAAGCCGCGCTGCAAGAAACACGGCAAACGCTCAAAGAGCAGGCGGAACGCACCATCGTTGCCAATCCACAAGCACCGCCAAGCGAGGGACACACCACGCAGACAGCAGAACAAATTACTCCCGCTCAACAAGCGGAAAAGCCAGCAGTAGAGACAAAAACCCCCTCTTTCAACGCAGCGCCTGGCGAATCGCATACCCCCAATCATGATAACGGCACAACACAAACCTTTTGGCAGACGTTTTACCAGCGCCATGACGAAATCCAAATGCTCGACAGCATTATGGCAGAAAAGCCCGTTTATCTTGCCGTACCCTATGAAGACAGACACGAAGCCAAATCCCTAGGCGCAAAATGGGACAAAAACAATGGTTCTTGGTATGTGCCGGCCGGCATAGATAAAACACCGCTGCAGCACTATCTGCCGAAGCTGGCAGAAGTGACCGGCGGCAAGGACATCAATGACTTTATTGATGCTGCCCGCGGCATCGGCATACAAATGGGCGGTTTTGACAGCACCTCACGCAGCTGGCAACGGCTGGCAATTGACGGCAAGCATTACAGCCATAAAGACGGCGCAGTACGTCTGTATGACAATGCAGACGGCACTATTGGAGCAATCGCCCGTAATTTATCAACCGGAGAGGAAATCACTTGGTCTAACCGCGGCGCAAAAAAAAGCTCACTGGGTAAAGAACACAAAACAGCGCTCAAGCTCAATGCTGATCTCAGACAGATCGCCATGCAGGAAATGCGCGATACCGTCGCACATTTGCGTAGTGTTGATGCCATTGTGCTGTATCAGCAATTACCGCCTGCCCGCGGTGATGAGCCATATCTGCAGCAGAAAGGCATACAGCACTGCAACAGCTTAAAACGCCTCGATGATGGCACAGTTGTAATGCCGATTCTAGATGCGCAGCGTGATGAAGATGGTCAAATACGCATGCAAATCCGCTCATTGCAAACCATCAGTCCAGAGGGCAATAAAAAACTCATGACACAAGGCGAAAAAAGTGGCGGTTTTTTTGCCCTCGGCAACACAGCTTTTGCCTATCAAAATCCCAACCGCGTCATCATCGCCGAAGGGCTTGCCACAGCAGAAAGCGCCTTACAAATTGCCCAAACACAACAGGACAAAAGCACATTAGCCATTGCGGCGGTGGATTGCGGTAATCTCCTGAAAGTGGCGGATAAAATTGCTGAACTCTATCCCAATGCAGAAAAAATCATTGCGGCTGACAATGATCGCAGCACAGAATTCAAAAGCGGTAAAAATCCCGGACTAGAAGCAGCACGGCAAGTACAAGCCAAACACCCAGACATGCAAATCTTCCTGCCGCCAGCCATTGACGGCAAAAGCACCGATTGGAATGACTATCTGCAAAAAGAAGGGATAGACAATGCGGTAAAGCATTTTCGGGCTGAAGAATCTGTCCAAACGCAAACTGTACAGCCTAAAACCCAGCACGCACCGCAACACAAAGCACTTGAGCTGAACATAGACGGCTTATGCGCCCGAGAGATTGGCAAAGCGGCTTACCAAGTCATTGGAGGCGATATCCAAAAACTCCCTGAACTCAGCAAAGCGCTTGCCGCCAAAGGCTACAAATTAGACGAACGCGCCTTACTCGCTGCTGCTGGACACCCAATCACGCTGCAAGACGCGTTTACCAAAGCCGTCAGCAAAGCACCTGCCAAAAATCCCGCAGCGCCTGCACTGCCAATCCGCCAACCCGTAAAAACAACTGAAACCAGTGAGATGAGCCGATGACACGAACTGCCGACAACTGCCTTTCACCAAACGGCAATTGATCTTTGCCCTTGCTGGATTTTTGAGCGCAGCGGCTGGATATGGATACGGCGCATATTCTGGCTATCAATTGGCACAAGAGCGGCAAAAATCCTGTGCGCAAGACATGATGCAGGACATACCGCTCAGTATTGCTAAACCACTCAGTATTGCTAAACCACGGACAGAACAATGAAGGAAACCTTATGAGTCAAGCAAATGATAAAAAAACGGTTAAGCCTAATGACGGCGCAAACGGCGGTATCATCATTGAAGAAAGCACAGATAACAGCGCTTTAAACAGCGGTTCAGGGCGGATAAAAACCTCCCCCGGGAAACTGGCTATGCTAATTGCGCTAGGCATATCTTTGCCGGCGCTGGGTATTTTCGGCGGCTTTAACTACATCAAAAGCAATCTGCATTTCGGCGGTGATGACGCACCCAAAACCAAAACAACGCGTACCTATCACAGCGCACCCGAGAGTATCGGTAAATTCATTCCGCCGGAATTGCCAAAAGCCGAAAAAACACCTGAACCTATTGCCGCTGTTGCGATAGAACCCGAACCAGAACTTATTGTCATCCGCCCAGGCGAAGCTGCACCTGCTGCCGTACCAACCGCGAACCCGCAAGACGAAGTGCGCACTAAACGCTTGGCATCTGGCATCAATGCCTATACCGCAACGGTATCGACGACCGTCAATACCGCCAATGCGGCCAATCCAGCAGAAAACGCCAATACAGCAGACCGGCGGGTGAAATTAATGGCAAACATTGACTACACGCTGGTCAAAGGCACGAAAATTCCCTGCGTGCTGGAAACCAATATCATCAGTGAACAAGACGGCTTTACCAGCTGCGTGATTAGCCAAGACGTCTATAGCGGCAATGCCCGTATTTTGCTGCTCGAAAAAGGCACGCGAGTGAGCGGCGAATATCACGGTAGCGTAAAAAACGGCGACCGCCGTCTGCAAGTCATCTGGGACAGACTCATCACGCCCTATGATGTTGCGGTGCAGATTAAATCGCCCTCGACCGGCCGCTTAGGCGCATCAGGGGTGACCGGTAAAGTGGATAACCGCTGGGGACTGCGTATCGGCTCAGCATTGTTGGTCAGTCTTATCAGTGATGCACTCAGTATCGCAGGCGATAAGAGCGATAGTGCAGCAGTCATTGTGGATTCCAATACAGCAGACACCTCGCAATCACTGGCTGAAAAAATATTGGAAAAAAATATCGACCTCAGCCCGATTATCTATATCCGCGAAGGGGAAGTCATCAATATCTACGTGGCAGATGATATTGACCTGTCTGCCGTCTACCAAGCTCGCAGCGTTTGGTTTGGAGCGCATTGATGTGTTTGCCGCAAGACGCACTGCAATTTAGCGATACCTTCAACCGTTTCGGCGGTGTTGAAGGTTATACCCAAGCACTTGAAATTGGTGCAACACAGTTACCGCTGGATCGCTGGGTGCAGGTACGCACGCCTGCCTTTAAGGCGGAATATGGAGATTGGGAAACACTCAACTATCAAAAAAAGATAGATAGTTTTATTGAACGAGCTATTGCCAGTCATGATCCGAGAGAAGCATTAGAGTTTAGGCAAGTTAGTGAACATGAAATTCAACAAATTCGTAAAGAATTGGGGGTTGATGCAACAGGTTTTGTTCATGAATTCGTCGCACATGAATTTAAACATGCCTTTAATCGACATCATGCAGATTCTTTCAATGAAAAAAACCAACGGTCTTTGACATTAATGGATTTAAAACGCATTCCTGTTGTCTTAGACGGATATGATCATTTGCGCATTAAGCCAGCAGGGCAGAATAGAAGTTCACTGATATACAGCAAAGCCTTTTCGGGCGGAAGAATTGAGTATGTTGAACGTGTTTTAGAAACCTCTTCACGTCAAAAACCCAGACTATCCACAAAAACAGTCTGGGTCAAATCGCCGACTGGCGCAACATCCAGCCCACCGCAGGTTTATACTCCTGAGCGATCAAATGAAATTTTACCTTTTAGCAACGGCAGAATCAATCCAGCAGATATTGCAGCCACATTAAACCCAATAAATGGTATTTTAGGCTGGGTAAAACCCGATAGAGTAGAAGCCATACAAGTCAAAGGGCTGCCTAGAGTATTTGCTCCAATGACTTTTGACAATTCCATGTATTTGGCAGAAACCACCGTCAAACTGCTTGATGAAAAGTATGGCGGTAACCGTATTTACACGGTTGAAGCCATTAATGTCTTCGACAGACACCAAATCATTGAAAAATTTATTGAAGACACAAAAAAAGCGGGAAACACTTACCCAATAACTATGGCGGAAACAGATAAGTCTAACCCTTACCCGAATTCCCTCCGGTCTCTCGGCGTTTCCCGAGTCATTAATCTAGCAGAAAACATCATTGCATTCAACAGCAAAAATCTCTCTCAACATCTCAACCCGTACACCTTCGAGCCAACGCGTGATTTTCTCGCCCGCACGCTGCCCAGCCCATTGATTGACCTCAACGGACTCGGCAACCGTGAAGCTGCGCGCAAGCTGCATGACAGCGTAAGCGGCGATATTGCCCATCTGCCCTTAGTCATGCTCTCAGCCCAAGCCGCAGGCAAACAGATAGATGCGCAAGCGCTCATCAAAGCGGCTGATTTACATCCTATCCCACGTAAAGACGCATGGCTGTCTGCCGTGCGCAGTCTGCCTGAACAAAGCAACACCCGTACCCGGCATCAAGACAAGGGCATTAACCGATGAGTGCTTTACCACGCGATGCTATGCAGTTCAGCGAAACCTTTACCCGCCATGGCGGTGTTGAAGGCTATGCGCAGGCAGTTGAAATTGGTGCAACACAGTTACCGCTGGATCGCTGGGTGCAGGTACGCACGCCTGCCTTTAAGGCGGAATATGGGGATTGGGAGTTTGCCCGTGAACACAAGCTGCATAGACATAGTCAAAATAAAAAAGATGCACGCAATATTTTAAGAACGCTAACTAAGACAGATCTAACGAATATAGATAGCGGTATTGTTGCCAATTTATCTAATAATTCCGTTGATAAGATTTTATCTTCTGACGCTTTTGAAAAATCACTGCTTACGACTGATACGGGATTAGTTCATCTTACAGCAGCAGTCAATGTAGATCTTCTTTTTACTCAGGGTATATTAGGGTGGGTGAAGGACGATCGTTCAAATGATTCCAATATCATTGGTCTTCCAAGAATTTTTGCGCCAATGACGTATGAAAATAAGATGTTTCTAGCAGAAACCACAGTTAAATTATTTAGTTTAGGGGAAAGCGGTCATCGTATTTATACCGTTGAAACGATCAATATCTTAGATAGTCAGCAAATCATTGAGAAGTTCAATTCGGACACAAAAAAAGGAAACGCCTCCCCAGTTACTGTGGCGGTCGCAGACCTTAGTGAAACTAAGCTGACTCCCATCCGGCCTCTCGGCGTTTCCCGAGTCATTAATCTAGCAGAAAACATCATTGCATTCAACAGCAAAAATCTCTCCCAGCACCTCAATTCATTCACCTTCGAACCCACCCTAGACTTTCTCACCCGCAGCGTTCCCAGCCCGCTGATTGACCTCAACGGACTCGGCAACCGTGAAGCTGCGCGCAAGCTGCATGACAGCGTAAGCGGCGATATTGCCCATCTGCCCTTAGTCATGCTCTCAGCCCATACAGCAGGCAAACAGATTGACGCTAAAGCGCTCATTCAAGCCGATACGCTGCACCCCATTCCGCGTAAAGACGTTTGGCTGTCTGCCGTGCGCAGTCTGCCTGAACAAAGCAACACCCGTACCCGACATCAAGACAAAGACATCACCCGATGAGTACTTTACCGTTATCTCAAAGTTCTGCTGCCGCAGACATTGAACTCCCGCCAAAAATCGTTGCGCAGATCAATCACACCTTTGACGCGCTCGGCATTCTGCCCTTGATGCGCGAACCCGGCGTAACAGAAATCGCTATCAACGAACCGAATGTGATCTATTTTGAGCGGAACAGCCAATGGAAACGTAAAGAGGTGGTGAACAACTCCGATATGCTGATTGAAGGTCTAGGTACGCTGCTGATCAACCATGCCGGACAATCGCAAAAGTTTGACGTAAACAATCCCATGCTGTCTCTCACCATGCCCGGCGGTGAACGCGCGCAGCTGGTGCGCAAACCCGCTGCCGAGGCATGCAGTCTTACCGTGCGTATTCCCAGCAATGCCAAATTCAGCATGGATCAATATGAAGCCTCAGGCTTGTTTGCCGATATTATTCCCAGTGACGGGCATATCAGCCCCGAAGATCGGGAACTACAAGAATTGTTGGTAAAACGCGAATACCGCGCATTTTTAGAAGGCGCAGTGAAATACCGTAAAAATATCGTGGTCAGCGGCGCAACCGGCAGCGGCAAAACGACCTTCATGAAAACCCTCATTGACTTAATAGACTATCAAGAGCGCATTATCACCATTGAAGACGCACGAGAACTTTATCTTGATCATCCTAATAAGGTGCATTTGATGTATCCCAAATCCATGAGCCAAAGCACGGTGACGGCCAAGTCATGCTTAGAAGCCACCCTGCGCATGAAGCCTGACCGCATCATTTTGGCGGAAGTCCGCGGTGATGAAGCGTTTTATTTTATCCGCGCCTGCGGTAACGGGCATAGCGGTTCTATCACCTCCTGCCATGCCGATTCTGCATTGATGGCGTATGAACAATTAGCACTTATGATTAACGCCAGCCCCGAGGGCGCAAGTCTCAGTTATGACGTGATTAGACGCCTCATCATGATGACCATCGATATTTCTATTCACTTTGCTAATCACGGAGGGAAACGCTTTATCACCGCGATTGATTTTAATCCTGAACGGAAGATTAACCTGCTGCAAGGAGCGTAAGATGAAATCCCAAACAAAAAAAACGCTGTTAGGACTCGGCGGACTGGCGATAGCCGCAACCACAGTCTCTTGGCTGGCTTCTTGGCTTTTCCGTGTATTGATGAGTTTTCCTGCAGGGCAAAGCGCGCTAAAAAGCCTCTTTAGCGGCATCGCCTTAAACCCAACGGTGCAGAGCATGCCGTTTAGCATCTTTAGCTATCACCAATACGCTGGGCAATATCCGCAGCAAATCAAATGGGCATGGATGCTGTCGGTGCTGGCACATGCGCTTATTGCCTATGCAATTTATGCGGCGGTGAAAAAAGCGCCGTCACTGTACGGCGATGCACGCTTTGCGACTATTGCAGAAGTCAGAAAAGCGGGGCTGCTCATCAAGCGCCCGTCTGCCAAACTGCCTGCGGATTTACACAAAAAAGGCTTATTTGCTGGTAAAGCCATTATTGTCGGCAAAATCGGCAACAACTATATCGGACTGGCCGATCAGCAATTTGTGTATCTCGCAGCGCCAACCCGTTCGGGCAAAGGCGTCGGCGTGGTCATTCCCGTGGGGCTGTCGTATGATCATTCTATGGTGGTACTCGATATTAAGCAGGAATTATTCGATATTACTGCTGCCTTTCGCGCCAAATGCGGGCAAGCCGTGTATTTGTTCAACCCCTTTGACCCTAAAGGCCGAACCGCACGCTGGAATCCGCTGTCATACGTCTCCCGCTCTGATGAGCTGCGTGTAGATGACATCAACCAAATCGCTATTTGCTTAATCCCTGACAGCGGCGGTGATGACAGCTTTTTTGAAGAATCTGCCCGCAAGCTCTTTATTGGTCTTGCACTCTACTGTTTGGACAAAGAACGCTGGTATCACGCCAACAACCTGCAATACACACCGACCATTCGAGAAATCCTTGATCTGACCACCAATTTTGAGGGTGAAGCGATCACACACTTCAACTCACTGATGGGCGATCCTTACGTCAGCGCGCTTGCCAAACAAACGATTAACTCTGCGGTATCGGCAGGTGATAAGACCTTTGCATCAATCCTCGCTACCCTCACCGCCAACCTCACACCGTGGTTATCAGAACCTGTGGTGAATGCTACCAGCGGTGATGACTTTGACCTGCGCGATGTGCGCAAAAAGCGCATGACCATCTATATCGGGATTCAGCCGAAAGATCTCGCCAAAGCAAAGAAAATCATCAATCTGTTCTACAGCCAGCTGATTAACGAAAACACCGCCGCGCTGCCGCAAAATGATAAGAATCTGCAATATCAATGCCTGATGCTGATGGATGAAGGCACGTCCCCTGGCCGTATTGCTGTGCTGGAAAAAGCCGTGAGTTATATGGCGGGTTACAACATGCGCATGCTGTTTATCGCACAAAGTCCGGCACAGCTGCAAGACCGTGCCGTATACGGCGAACACGGCGCACGCAACATACTCACCAATGTCGCTTTGAAAGTCCTCTACAAGCCCAATGACGTGGCAGACAGTGAAGAGTATTCCAAATTACTGGGCAAAATCACGGTCAATGAAGACACGCAAAAATCCCGCGGCGGTGGCAACAAAGGCGTATCCCACACCGAAAGCCTCAATCAGCGTGACTTAATGATGCCGCAAGAACTCAGACAAATGAGTAAAGACAAAGAAATCATCATGTTTGAAGGCATCAGCCATCCCATCATGGCCGAGAAAAACAAATATTACGACGATCCCGTCTTTGTCTCGCGCTATAAACCCTATCAAGGCAAAGCCAAAGTCTTACCGCTGAAAAAACGTTTAAACGCAGAAGAAAAAGACCAGCAAGAGCGCGAAAACGTCCGCAAAGACATTGATGGGTTAAGCCGCCAAACGCAAATTCTCGAGGACAGAATCAAAGGTACGCTCTACAAGCATATCGAAATCACCGTACTTGGCAATTTTATCGGCCGCAGTATTGAAAGCAGCGTGCAGGAAAGTACCGCTGCGCAAGCCAGCGCCGCTTAACCGTCCCAGTTACGCCAACTCGCCTAAAAAAAGGAAAATCTTATGGAAAAAATAGAACTTATTGACTACAGCCGCAAAGTCGAAGAAGAGAAAAAACAAGGACTTTTAGAAGGTCAAGACAATGCCTATCTGCGCCCGCAAACCGTTATGCCGGAACAACGGTCAATGCCGCACACGGCTGACCAAGCCAGCAAACCTTCAGCCCCGCAAAGCGCTTCCGAAAAACAAAGCGCCGACACAGAAAAAGACGGCAAAAGCACGCCGACCCGCGCAGATGAACACACGGTGGGCAATATCGATCTCAACTACAGCTACTACCGTTTCAATGCGGGCAATCAATACACGGAAGTCAAAAATAATGCTTTAGCAAAACTCGCGGGCAAAGAAGCCGTATTCCAAAGCAAAACTGACGGCTCAAAAATCCATGTACATAAAGACAAAATAGCGATCGACAACACGCCTGAAAACATCACCGCTGCTCTAGACATTGCGCAAGACAAAGGTTGGACAGCCATCAACATCAAAGGCGGCTCAAAACAAGCACAGGCGGAATTATGGTTTCAGGCGCAGATGCGCGGTTTAGACACGCGCGGCTACAAGCCCAGTGAGCAAGACATGAAACGCCTATTGGGCGCGCAAGAACGCGAACGCCAAGCGCAAGAAGAAAAGCTGGCCAAACAAGCCGAAAAGCTCACCGAAAACTTGGACATCAAACCCAAAGCGCCTGAACCATTATCAGAAAAAGCAGCAGAAAAACCGCAAGAAAAAGTGCCAACGGCAGAACAGCCCGCTGCTGCTAAAAAACAAGCTGAAACACAATCTCCGCCTGCCGTGACGGCTGAAAAAGAAAAAGACGCGTCTGGCGATGAACGAATAGCTGCCGCTAGAAAAGAAATCATGAACGAAGTCGAAAAATATTTCCCGCTGGATGAAAAAGAATACAAAGAGCTTGATCGACAAATAGAACAGCAGCTCACTTATGCGGTCAAAGGCGGCAAAGGCGATCTCAACAAAATAAAAGATGATATTAAAAAAGGTCTGCCGATAGTAAGACAGGAATTAGACCAAGCAGCAAAACTCGAGCAAAGCAAAGCCATACGGCAAGCGGAAAAAAGCGGGCAAACGCCCTCAAAAAATCCCGCAGTGCAGGCAGCAGCCAATAGCGCACAGCGCAAACCAAAAGAAGAGCGCAGCCGATGAAGACGATAAAGCAAGACATTGAATATTTGAAAACAAACGGAGGACAACATGCCAATTGAATATCAAAACGAACTTTACTGCTTCTTTTTCCTCACAAGATGGAGACCCCTATGAAATCATCAAAAGCCTTATTGTTAAGCCTCATACTGCCATTCGGCAGTTTCATCAGCACACCGGCACTGGCAGTATCAGAAGACGAATGCGCCATTTGGCTCTGCGCACCTGGTGGATTTCCTGAAGGTTGCAGTGCAGCAAAGTCAGCGATGATAAAACGTATCAAAAAAGGCAAATCTCCGCTGCCCGATTTTTCGTCTTGCGCGGTTAAAGATGAATCCACAGGCACCGATCCAAAGGACTTCACTTACTCATTTGACCGTATTTTGCGAATAAGAGAGCACCAAGTATGCACTCATTGGACATCAGGGTACAGAAAAGACTATTGCGCATCTTATAAAACAGTGCCAGCTCATGATAGACATGGTTACAGCTGCTACATACAGCGCGGCAAAGATAATGATCCAGTCCTCATTCTGGGCTGCATCGGATCTTTTTATCGCATCAAAATCTTTGAAAAAGGACAGCAACTTGGCGAAAATTACTATTTTCAATAAAAATTGAAGTCTAGAGTGAGAGGATGATTATAACTCATCCTCTTTCAAATTGAATTTAACGCATAATAAATTAAAAATAATTTTTATGATTGAAAAAGATATAAGCAAAAAATATACACGTACACAACTTAGACTACCACAAAAACTTTATCAGGAATTAGTAAATTATGCCGAAATTAACAATCTATCCCTCAATTCTGCAATACTGGAATTATTATCAAAAGGAAGCAAATTTCCTTCAAACCTCATTTTTAGGTTGAATCATCGTAATATTTTAGATAATGATGATATCATTGAAAATACGACAAATTTTAAAATTATTCACTTGTCTAACGGAGTTAAGAGAATAATTTCTGGTCAATTGATGTATAAATTCATATTAGACTATAACACCATTGATTTGACAGAATTAAAATCTGGTATTGAACATTGTACTGAAGCCATTCTTAATACAAAAAGGTTAAAATCTCAATTTCAGAATTTCTTACCCCAAGGAAATATCTCTGTTAAATTAGAAGAGCAAAGATTAGATATTATTAATGAACATGGTCATTCTTTAAATTGGATCACTGTGGAAGATTATATTTGAGCACAAATTATAACTCATTTGGCTCAAACTAAATTTTTTCAAAAGTTTTCTTGCCACTCCCAGTGTTATCAGAAATAACAATAACCTAAGCCAATAAGTCGGCTGTTCAAGATTCAGCAATTAATAAAAAACAGGGCTAAATACCCTGTTTTAATCAATTATTAAAATCCACAATTTCATCTTATATTTTTTTCATAATTTTTAATATATAAAAAACCCAAAATCGCATAAATAAAACCAAAAAAATATAATAAAAAAACTCAGGAGCGACAATCGTTCATACAGAACAATTCTTGTAATATAAGTGTATTCCGACATGGTTTTATAATAGTTGTAATTATACAAAACAAGTGATAAAAACTGGATGAATAACATTAAATTAAATGGTCGAGAAAATATTATAATATATCTAGATTTTAAAGGAATAGGGTAATAAAAATAATTGAACGCAGCGGTCAATGCTGATTTTGATACAAACCATAAGCCTATAATATGTAGTAAACAAACTATAAAATCCAAATTTCTCGCCTCTTTATAAGCAGAGTCTTTAAGAAATAAAAAAATATTGGCAACGATAATTGCAGAAATTGACAAATAGTAGATAAGAATAATTTTTTTTAGAATAAATCCATGCTTTTCTTCAATAAATAAATGCCTCAAAGACATCCCTAAGGAAAATAAATGAATTTTTTCTGTATTCTCAGGTTTATTAATAAAATCACTAACCTATATCTTTTGATCTTTGTCATAAGTGTAAATACACTTATAGCCCTTAAGTTTATTTTCAGTAGAATTTTTATTTAAATCAATAACAATATTGTCATTTTCAAATTCTTCTGAATATATTTTATCAGTCATCGCTACATTCCTTAAATATGATACTTTGTTGAACATACTGCCTTATCATCATACTTGGGTTCCGCTACGCCTAGCCAAACCGCTAATGGATTGATTATAACCTCTTCATCCTTAAATTTATAGTATTTATATCTACAATATTTTCTGAATTCGTTCAAGCTACTTGGCAAAAATCCGCAACCATTGATACCTATAATGTCCATTGCTTCATAAATGTGATCTTTTCTTATTATGGTTCCACTATAAAGTTCAAATTCAGGTTCAATATAAAAAGGTTTATTTGTGTCTCTAAAGTAATGCAACTTTAAAATCCTTGTAAAATTACCTTTTTCATCGGCAATTTTTATGTAATTATTTTTACGCATAAACTTATCCATTTATAATTTTTTAACTCAAACTAAAATTCTTCAAAAAGTTTTCTTATTGCGCCTTTCTACCTCCCATTAATTAAATTTGGTCAACAATAATTTCTGTAACTTGTTTTCTTGCCCATTACTGTAAAGCTCGCTTTATATTTTTATTCTTAATAATCCCATAAAAATTAAATGGAAATTGGAGACCTTCTTTCCAATGTTTGATAAATGAACTTATGGGTACAATCCAAAAAGCAGATAAAGTTGAAATATTGAAAAGAATCGATCATTTTATTTCCTCAAGTTTATAAAAGAGTTTTGATGCACCATGCGTTACTGTCTTTCTTGTGATGTGCGGTTTTGCTGTTTCGCGTTCACGCTGGATTTAGCCGGCTGAGAGGCGATTAAAGTGATGTCAACGCCCGTGCGGTTAGCCGCTGCTTGAATCGCAGCAAGATCGGATTGCTTCGCGTTGCGGATTTCAAAGCCATTCACGCCATAGCGTGCTTTAGCAATTTCCAGCGCTTGCGCGATAACATCTTCCGTTCTGACTTTGACTTGTATTGACTGATAGCAGTCGAGGATAACGGTTTGCGCTTGTTCATCACGATATTCAATCATGCCATTTTTCTGTACTTTGACTTGATAACCTAAGTCAAAGGGTTTGAAAGCCGGTAAGGCTTGGCGCGGATTACGCAACTCAATCGTTAAAGCGTTGTATGAGCGTTTATCATCTTCAGTAGGATAAATCCGCTGCAGCTCACCAAGCGCCATGTTATTACCCGCATTTGCCTCTTCTTGGAGATATTTCAGATAACGCTCATGCGGGCGCATACGGTAATACACTTGCGCCTCTTGCCAATCGGATTTCGCCTGCTGGTACTCAGCTTTGCGCTGCTGTTGGTACAGTCTGCGTTTAACGGCATTTTGTGCGGCTGTTTGACTGTGGTCATATTCCCAGCGCCAGCGGGCTTTAATTGCATTGCGGCGCTGCCGATATTCATGATGCACAGTGGCTAACCCCGGCAATTGCGCTTCATAATTCTGAAACCGCTGCCACATCGCCTTTGATGTCATCGCCTGCTGCCGAAAACCGCCGCGATCCTGCTGTTCCAGCACACTATCCAGCACGCGCTTAGCTTCCGGCCATGAGAGATGCATATATTTTGTCAGCATGTCTGCGACCGATAAGCGGCGTGTCGCAGACTTGGAAGCAGCCACACTAGGCATCGTTACAACCATGCGGTCATAACCGTCTTTGTTGCGTTCTACGCTGATTTCACGCGTATTCAAATGATAGTGATAGCTGAGGTAATCGAGCAGCACACGGCCGTCAATATGATTGATTTTATCTGTCCAGCTTGCAGATTCTGATCTGGCAATCACTGCATCTGTACTTCCAGACCTTACTGCTCTTCTTTGATCTGAAACCAAGTACACGTCTGTATATTCGGTTTCTTGATTTCGCTCCAAACCATTGAATTGATCTGTTTGCAGTAGATCCGTGAGAGTAGCGAGTTCTCCCTGCCTTTGACTTCCATGACCACTGCTGCTGCGCAGTTCATGCACAGTGTATTCGGTACTTCCCGCTGAAATGGCAGTGCCGTCTCCTGCTCCTGCCCGCTGTTGTTTACGTTCTCTTGCTGGTTTTGCATAGCCTTCGATTTCAAAATCAAGATAGTCATCAATATGCGGTATCTCATCAAGATGCCGGATATCGTCCAAATGCGGTAAGTCGTCTAGGTGCGGAATGTCGTCAAACTCACGCAGCGCAATAGCAGGTTCTGCAAAGATTGAGGGGATTTCTGCTGTCAGCGGTTCAGGCTCAGGCGTTAAATCTACAATAGTCTTTTGATGCGCTTGCCAGCGCACATTGAGCCATTCCTGCTTGCCAGTATCATCCAGCGCATAATAAGCTTGCCGTATTTTAGGCGCGGCAACACCGACAAAACGCGCCTCAAGCGCAGCCCAGCCGTGCCAATCTACTAATAACTTTTCTGGCGCTTTATCACCCAAGAAAGCTTTAGCACTTTCTGCATCACGAGTTGATAGATACGCATCTAAAAAAACAGGATCTTTTAAGTTAATGGCTTTACGCTTACCGGAGTCATCAAAAGCAAAATTGATATATTTACCGCCAAAAGATTTTGAATCACGCACTGTAGCCGATACGCCTAATGCACGAATGACTGCCGCCAATTCTTCAACAGAGGTGATTTGCGGTTGTGCCTGAATAAAGTCATAAATACGATTTTTGATTTCTTTTACCGGCATATCCGCATGAATTTGATAACGGTCAATAATGGATTCTCTTCCCGTTTGAATGTCTCGTAAATTATCTTTTGGACTAGCAAATTTAAAATCAGTATTAATTTTTTCTTGAAACGCATCAATGTATTTTGTGATATTATTAATCCTGAAAACAGGATTATCACGTTCACCCGTAATTAAATTATATTCAGGAATTATGACATGAATATGCGGAAACCGCTCATACTCATTACCGCGTTTATCAGGTAATGCTTTTAAACGCGGTAAATGCGCTTCACTGTAATAATGAAATTCCCCATCAACACAAGCAGAAAAAATAAAGTCATGGAATTGTTTATCTATCGCCAGCAGATCAGATTCACTAATATGAGGTTCTTTGAACGAGAGAGTAATATGCAGATATTTTTGATATTGCTGTTCAGTATCAAAACTGTTCAAGACAGATTCAAGCTGAGGTAAAGAACCAGATAATGCAATTCGCTGATCCAACTCATCGCGATCATAATCACGACCGGATTTTTTACCGCGGGCGAGGTATTCAACAATACCGCCCGAACCGCCGGAGATTCTAATGAGCATCGCACAACCGCAGACAAAGATTCATCTGCGCCTCGATTGTGTCAAGAATCTTCAAATAATGAATAGTGTTTTCATAAGACAATTCATGTTTGAGATTCAGTGTATTCAAATGCCGTGCAATTTGATTCAGATTGTTACTGGACTTTTGCAGATAGCGCAGCGCGAGCAATCGATCACGCTGCACGGCAACAGGAACACGTCCGCGGAACACGGGGCGGCTGCTTTGCAGGCAGTCACGGATGATGAAGGAAATAGGCTTTCCAGAGTCTTCCGCTATTTTGCGCATGAGATTCTCGGTATCTCTTGGCAAACGGACTTGATAAGGACTGGAAAGCTTTTCTTTTTTCACGTTAGTGAACCTCCTAGATGACTTAGATTTGCTGCCGCTAGGCAGTGGGGTTTCAAAGGGGTATCCCCTTTGGCACGAACGAGACACAAAAAACGTCAGTTTTGTAGTGACTCGCCATCGTGCCTGTCTCCCTTACGACTCGAAGTATATTACATGTGTATTTAATGGTCAATAAATATAAAAAAGGTTGATTTTTATCCAAAGGGAGATGATAATGCCCCGAAATGGGGAATTAAGTCATAGATGAGAGTCAAATTCGCCCCAAAATGGGGAATTAAGTCATTTATGAAAGCAAAATCGCCCCGTTTTGGGACTTTTTTAAATTTTTTATGCCCCAAACTGGGGAATTGAGGTGGAAGTGAAACAAATTGATAGGTCGTACTTACTAAAACTTGTATGTACGGGTCATAGCAAAACATCAATAGCTGAAATGCTAGGAATTGATCGTAAAACGCTATACCGATATTTAAAAAAATATCCGTTATCAGATGATGACCTAAACAAAATTAGCTTTTCAACGCAACCTGTTCAAAATCTAAAAGAGGAAACTCAGCTAGAGCATGAATTTGATAAAAGTAAATCTGATGAAGGTTTGCCAGAAAACTGGCAACAAATGTCGCCAAAAGAACGCCGCGAGTACTTAGATAAAAATATCCTTGATGGCGATATGCAGAAAAT
Source organism: Suttonella sp. (assembly GCF_056855035.1). Taxonomy (NCBI): domain Bacteria; kingdom Pseudomonadati; phylum Pseudomonadota; class Gammaproteobacteria; order Cardiobacteriales; family Cardiobacteriaceae; genus Suttonella; species Suttonella sp. The sequence continues at coordinate 1,611 of NZ_JBXGGR010000043.1, read as the reverse complement.
TTTGAAGTGAAATAACAGGAGAATACTATGAAAATAGCCGTATTAAACTACAGTGGCAACGTCGGTAAAACAACATTATCTCGTGATATGTTGTATTACAATCTACAAAACTATGACTTAGTCACCATTGAATCTGTTAATAGTGACGGTAAAGAAAAAGTTATTATACGGGGTGAAGATGGCGACAAAATTTATACAGAATTGCTAGTGACTGATGATCTAATCCTAGACATCGGCTCATCAAATCTTGAAAACTATCTCAAGAATAGCGAAATTGAAAATGAGCTGATCTCATCTATTGACTTATTTGTGATACCTGTAACAGCTGAGAAAAAACAACAAGCAGACACATTAAAAACTGTACGCGATATTGTTGCTTTGGGTGCATCAAACAATATTGCCATTGTTTTTAATCAGATTGATGATAAAACAGACGTTGAAGAAGTCTTTTCAGATTTAATAAGTGCATTGATAAAATTAAAAGTAAATGTTAATCCTGAGAATACAATATTCCGTCATGACTTGTATAGCCGCGGACAAGAATTATCTGAAATGATCACAGATGATGATTTTAAGACCTTAATACTAGAAGCGAAGCAGGCTGGTGATAACAAATTAGCAAGAGAATATGCAGATCACTATATTCGGCAGACTAAAGTTAATAGGCTAATCAAAGTTTATTCCAACATTTTTGATAATCTTATGAAAATTGTGGGAGAGAAGTCATGACTGAATATCAGAAATCTGATCAAGCAGCTATGATAAGCGACCTATATGTTGGGATGATAGGCATTGAAGAACAGATCAAAAATTGCTCACACACCCTAAATCTACTCTCATCAGATATAGATACGCTTACAAGATCGTTAGGAACATTTGATAAACAATTGTCAACACATAAAAAAGAAGCTTTAGAAGATATTGCAAAAACAACCAAAATAATGGTTGAACAATGTTTGGAAGAACTGCAATCCAAGCTGTCGGTTCCTGAAAATCCACCAGCAACGGAACAAAATTGGTTCACTAAGCTCTTTCAGAGGAAGTAGCATCAGACAGATTTAGACCCACCGCATGGTGGGTTTTTTTGTGTTTTTTAAAAATTGAGATCTTTGCAAAACCTCACAAAATAGAGAAATTTCAATTTTTTGAATAGCGACGCCTGCTGGACGTGATCTAGCTGCCGCTCAATGCCTTTGGTTGGCCACAAACCACTATCATTAGCGCGGGTGCTAAATACTTTATTGTTCAATGACTTCTTACATATTCTTACATCATTCTTACATAAACATCTTATAAAAATTCAATATAATCAGAAGCTTCTTACATTCTTACATTTCTTACATCATTTTTATCTATATATTAAAAAGAAAAAATATAAAATAATTAAGCATTCATATATTTGTCAGTAAATAGCAACTTGTATTTATATGTTTTAAAATGCTATTTTTCTAATTTGAAAATAACCCTCTCTCCGCCACTAACGATTAAAAGCAGCTTGTCAAGCTGCTTTTTTTATTGCCTTTTTTATCTTTTCGGAAGATTAGAGCATGAATTCTTACCCAACATGACAAAAATTTAACTAATAAAATTAACGCCTTATAGCGACTTATT
>NZ_JBXGGR010000024.1:0-17476 GCF_056855035.1 Suttonella sp. | reverse complement strand
GAGGCTTTTCGGTTTCTGCTGTTGGGTTTGCTGATGAGTGTGCGGTTAAAGTCTGCTTCAAATGTTTTACAAAAATCATCTACTGGGCAGAAAAGTGTTGTAAGATATTCCATGTTAAAGGGCTTTTGTGATGGTTTGTTTCGTCAAAACAGTAGATTATCACAATTGCTCTTTATTTTTTAGTGGGGTGCTTATCCCGAACTCAGGTTATTGTAACGGCATAATCCGTTGAAAGCATGGCGATTTAAATAAACGAATAAAGCAGAGCGTTCTGTACTTTCTTGGCCGTGATTAAATTGCTCCCGCAGTTCGTAAAAACGGTTTTCCTGATTATTTTCAGGCGTGAAAAATGATTTGACATAGTCAATAAATGACTGTTTTTCCTCTTGTAAAGCCTGATATAAACGCATCAAATCGACATTACTGTCGTTAAGCAGATAGGCATCAAAATCCAATCCCAGAGATATAGCCGCAGATTCTGCAAAAGGCTCAATCAAACGCTTAGAGGCTTGCTTTGGCAGGTGGCTTTCAATAAATGGCGCCAGTTTCGATTTGCCGCCCGCCCATTTTTAGGAATGGTTTAGACATGATGTTTTTTCATTAAGTCGGCTTTTATATTTGCTTTTTCGATGATTGGTATCAAATTTAAGGATATATAGGATAAAGGTAAGGAAATTATATGAATTTGATTTTTGTAAAATTTTGAACGAACAGAATAGTTAAGGAAATTTGTTGCGAAATTAAACACAGCATTTGTCTAAATCATCAATGCCTATTTCTATTGTCATCACATGCTTTCAAATACCGTTTCAGATTTTCACTCACGCTTCCGAATTTTGCAAGTTTTCTTTATGTAAAATCTTAACTGTTGATGGGGGGGTATTTTGCAGAACCTCAGAGTAAAGATGATGTTGCATAATGCCATTTAAACAGGCATGATGTTCACGCTATTGAAGTAATGAATCATTGGAGTGGTGAATATGAAATATGTAATACGAAATAGTATGTTAGCGGCGGCGGTAATGAGTGCAACGGCGGTTTTGGCGAAGGATTGCCCTGTGCCGACGGTCTTGCCGACGCAGTATTCGGATTTACGTTCAATCGCTATTTTTGATGCGGAAAAATATGCTTATCCTATAGACAATCAATGGTTAGCGGTATCAAAAGGCGGAAAAATAGGTTTTGTCAGTACGGACGGCAAGCGCATGATTGAGCCTGTCTATGAGCAGATCTCTGATTATTGGCAGGAAGGTGTCTTGCCGGTACAAAAAGAGGGCAAGTGGGGATTTATCAATCGTGAGGGCAAGGAGGTGATAGCTCCGCAGTTTGCCATTTTTTGGTCTGTTCAAGACGGTATGGCGGCGGTCGGATCTGATAAATATAAAGAACCGAATCAGTTAATTGATTTGGCGGGCAAAACGCTGCCGATGCCTGATAATGTGGATAGCATCGATAATATCGGCGAAGGTATGGTCGGTGTAAAAGTCGGCGATAAATACGGCTATGCGAATACGGAGGGCGAACTCGTCATTGAAGCTAAATATGATTATATCTCGAGTTTTTATGAGGGCTTTGCAGAGGTCGGCATCGATAATCTGTCGGGCATCATCGATAAGACGGGGCGAGAAATTATTCCGCTGCGCTATCATTATATTATGCGCAGCCAAGACGGCTATTTTATACCGGTAGATCAAGAATCCACCATGGCGGTGTTTAATCGGAAAGGCGAGCAAGTGTTGCCGGCGGAATATACTATGATCGGTGAATATGAAGAAGAAAGTTCTGTGGAATTTAAGCTTTTTATTAAAGGCATAACGATAGCGCTGAAAAATGAGTATTGGGGCGTGATTGACGAGCAGGGTAAGGAAATTCTGCCTTTTGAATACGAGCGTTTGTCTTTATTGGATAATGGCTGGCTGATTGCCGTTAAGGACGGCAAAGAAGGCGTGATCGACCATCAAGGCAAGGTTATCATTCCCTTTGAGTATGAGTCGCTGAGTTATGCCGAAGGCGTATTTATGATGGATAAGCGTTTGCCGGACGAGCAATCGATTAAAAATAATGCCACTGTGCGTTATTCGGGCATTTTAGACAGTCAGGGAAAAGAACTGATTCCTCCGCAATATGACTATGTTACGCCGCTGCCGGGTGCTAAGAATTATACTGTTTACACAAAAGGAAGTTATCGTTTATTTGATGCTGCCGGCAAAGCGCTGTCTGATGCTACTTGGGATTATATCGGCGAGGGCTTGGATGGCATGCTGGAAGTGAGCAAAAATAATCGCTGGGGCTATATCAATGAGAAAGGCGAAGTGCTGATTAAGCCGCAGTACGATTACGTTACCAGTATTAAGCCGAATTATATTTTGACATTTCGCGGCAAACGGCAGCAATTGCTGGATAAGCAAGGCTGCGTGCTGATCGATATGGCAGGGCATTGGAAGAAATAAGCTCTGCGGCTATCATCGAAGAATTGAAAACGTATGATGATCTTGGCTCATCTGGTACAACTTCTTTACTTCTCCGACTATAGATTAGCCTATCATGCGCTGTAATAATTTTTCGCCGCACCATTGATGATAAAACGCCATAAAGATGTATCCGACAATCAAGAACAAAAAGGCATAAGCCAATCTGCCGTGCCAAATATCGCCGAAGCGCATGCCCCAATTATCGGCAGAAGCATTGGCGGCGGCTTCGCGGATGAGGGCGGCGGTCGGCACCGCAATCATAAAAACGTATAGCGCCGAATGCCCCAAGCGCACGGCGATATTTGCTGCAGCAGGGTGCTTATCCACGCTGATTGCCCATAATATGCGAAAGGCTGCCAATATCAGCAGCAACATGCCGCCGCCTTTATGCCAAGGCAGCAGACGGCGCCAAGCCTCATTCGATTGCCAGAGCAGGGCTCGGCATGCATAGATTTTCCTTCGTATTGTCAGCGGGGAGGGGTTTGCGAGAAATTAGCATAGTTAAGGGCGATAAAAAAGCCGCGCGAATAGGGCGCGGCAAATGATTGAGGAATGAAATTACTGTGTACTGGTCACTTTCTTCAAATTCGGCGGATTATCGGTATTGATGCCGCGGGCTTTGGAGAGTTTTTCCACCATGCGGTAGAAACTTTGAATGCTGCACAGTCCTTGCAGGGCAGGATGTCCGGCATCAATCAGCGGCAAATCGCGTTCTGCCACGCTGTCATCGGCAGCAACCAAGACCTTTGCTCCCATTTGGCGGAAGCGCGCGGCGGTTTCCAATAATCCCGCTTGGGTTTCATCGGGCGGAGCAAGGAAGAGCGCGACTTGTTCCTTATTCATCAATGCCATCGGCCCGTGTTGCACTTCCGCGCCGCTGAAGCCTTCGCCCTGTACCAAGCAGGTTTCTTTGAATTTCAACGCCGCTTCTTTGGCAATCGACATGCCGGCACCGCGCCCCACCACATAGAGACGCGAGATGTCTTGCAGGCTGTCTAGAGCTTTGCTCCAGTCCAAGGCTTCGGCTTGGCAGATTTTCTCCGGCAAGGCGGCAATTGCGGCATCCAAGCCTTTGTCTTTAAGCAAAGGCGAGAGCAGACGCAGACCGGCGCCGAGCGTGGCGATAAAACTCTTAGTCGCCGCCACGCTTTTTTCCTTACCTGCGCCAATATCAATGGCATATTCGCAGGCATGCGCCAGCGGCGAATCGATGACATTCACCAATGCCAGACTGCGCAAATCTTTAGCGCGACGCATATTTTTCACGCTTTCCAGCAAATCTTGACTGCCGCCCGATTGCGAGATGGCAAGCAGCTGCGCTTTTTCCAGCTGCCAAGGGCTTTGATAAATCGTATTCAAAGACAGCGGCACGGATAAGGCGGGAATGCCGCAATAGCGCATCAGCCAATAGCTGAGATATTCCGCCGCATGGTCGGAGGTGCCGCGCGCCACCGTCAGCCACAATGCCGGCGGCTCGGCAGCTAATTTCGCCGCCATATCGCTAATCGCGGTATTGTCCGCCTGCGCGGCAAGCACCGCCGCGCTTTGCAGAATTTCTTGTTCCATAAGGCTTTGAGCCATGATGTTCTCCTTAATCAATGTTCAAGGTTTTGCCGTCAAAACGCAGACGCTGCACGCTGCCGATTTCGCCGCCATCGCCTTTGCCGCCGAATAAAATCACGGCGTCTTCATAATTGAGCGATACGCCGTAGCCGCTGGCGCTCGGCAATTGTCCCACCAGCTGCCATTTGCCGTCTTTTAAGGCATAAACATTGGGGTCGTAATAGCGCGTCAAGCCTTCATGAGCATAGTATTTGCCGCTTTCATATTGCGCCCGCGCACCGGTGAAATTCGCGCCGCCAGTCAGCAGATAATAGCCGTGGCTATGTCCCGAATAGGCGCCTGCCAAGCCTTCCTGCTGCGCCTGTCCTTCGCCGGCAATCAAGACCGGCAAACTTTGCCATGCCAATTGTCCTTTATCATCAAATGTGCCCAACTCAACGCTGTCGCTGCGCAATCCCGGCTTGAGTTCGCCGTTGGCGACATAGACTTGCCCTTCATGGATTTTTACCGCCGCCCCCGCGCGTCCGGCAAAAGGCGTGATGCCTTCGTTATGCCATTGGTTTGTGGCAGGTTCATAGCTGGAAACTTGATTGTTAAAGAAATAATCTTGGCTGGGCTGATTAAAATAAGCCTTCATCACCGCTGCCTGCTTGTCTTTGTCTTCTCCGGCGGCGCTGTAGTCTTGGAAATAGCCGTTAAAAATCGAGAGATTGCTGCCGCCGACAAAATAGATTTTGCCCTGATGTGCAAAGGCTTGCGCACCGACCAAGCCCAGAGGCGAACGCGTGGGTAGGCGCTGCCATGTTTGGCTGGCGGGATCAAATACATGCGCGTCATTGACGAGTTGCAAGACGCCCTGCGCGTCTTTCTGCAAACCGCCGAACACATACAGTTTGCCCTCAAGGGCGGCGACGACGGGCTGGCTGCGCGTACCGGCAGGGAAATCGGGCAAGGTTTGCCATTGCGCCTGCTGTTTGCTCAAATCAAGGCTGAAAAACTGCTCGCCCGCGCTGCCCAAGCCGATATAGGCGGTGTTGTCAATCAAAGCGCCGCCGCCATCTGCAAATGTTTTCGGCAAATCGGGGTAAACGCCCGCCCATGCCGCGGCAGTCAAACCAGTCAATGCAAGGGATAACAGAGTTTTAGAATAAAGTTTCACTTTTCACTCCTTCTGCTTATTGAAATAAATTTTTGCAAATCATAATATAGTTTGAAATTTTTTTCAAAGCATTTTATACTCGATGCACAAGCAAGGAGAATGGATATGAATTTCCCCCCTAACATTGCCGCCCTGCAAGGCGGGCTGATTGTTTCCTGCCAAGCCTTGCCGCATGAGCCTTTGCATTCCGCTTTCATTATGGGACGCATGGCATTGGCGGCGCAGCAGGGCGGCGCGGTCGGCATTCGTGCCAATTCTGTCGTCGATATCGAAGAAATCCGCCGCAATGTCGATTTGCCGATTATCGGCATCATTAAGCGCGATTATCCCGACAGCGAAGTCTTTATCACCGCTTCGATGACGGAAACAGATGAATTGATGAGCGTTTCCCCCGAAATCATTGCCCTTGACGCCCGCAATGCCCTGCGTCCCAATGGGCAAAGCCTATCGGCATTCGTGCAAGCCATTCGCGCGAAATATCCGCAGGTGCTGCTGATGGCGGATTGCGCCACTTGGGAAGAAATGCAGACGGCGGATGATTTAGGCTTTGATTTTATCGGCACGACTTTAGTCGGCTACACCCCCGCTTCTCGAGGACAATTGATTGAAAGCGACGATTTTGCCCTCATCCGCCGCGCGGTCGCCACTCTCAAAGCGCCGATTATTGCCGAAGGCAATATCAATACGCCTGAGAAAGTGCGCCGCGTTTTGGATATCGGCGTCTTCGGCGTAGTGGTCGGTTCTGCCATTACGCGACCGAAATGGATTACAGAACAATTTGTTGCAGCAACGCGAAAGTAAAGCAAGGAGAAAACATGTCTCAAACCCGTGAAATCAGAGGACTCATGAGCGCACTGATTGTGCCTTTTGACGAGCAAGGCAAGGTCAATGAAAAAGGTCTGCGCCAAGTCATCCGCCACAATATCGACAAGATGAAAATCGACGGTCTCTATGTGGGCGGCTCGACCGGCGAGAACTTTATGCTCGATACCGCCACCAAAAAACAAATTTTCCAAATCGCCAAAGACGAAGCCAAAGATCAGGTGTCTTTGATTGCCCAAATCGGCGGTCCCAATCTCTATGAAGCGATTGAATTGGGACAATACGCCACCGATCTGGGCTATGACGCCATTTCCGCCGTCACGCCTTTTTATTACAAATTCTCTTTTGCGGAAATCAAGCAATATTATTTCGACATTTTAGACGCGGTGGATAACCGTATGATTGTCTATTCCATTCCGTTTTTAACCGGCGTGGATATCGGCTTATCGCAATTTGGCGAACTCTTCGCGCATCCGAAAATCGTCGGCGTGAAATTTACCGCGGCGGATTTCTATCTCTTAGAACGTCTGCGCAGCACTTATCCCGACGTACTGATTTACTCGGGCTTTGACGAAATGCTGCTGCCTGCTTTAGTGAACAATGTGGACGGCGCCATCGGCTCGACTTATAACGTCAACGGATTGCGTGCGCGCGAAACCATGGACTTGGCAAAAGCCGGCAAATACGAAGAAGCCCTGAAAGCGCAAAACGCCAGCAATGCGCTGATTAGCGACATTATAGACAACGGTCTGTATCCAACGATTAAGCAATTGCTGGTTCTCTCGGGCTGCGACGCCGGACCTTTCTTGTCGCGCAAACCGATGGCTTCGGCCACTGAAGCACAAATCGCGAAAGCCAAAGAAATTTACAAACGCCATTTCGGCAATAAATAGGAGACTATGATGAAAAAACTCAGCCTTAGCATCTTGATTGGATTGGCCGCTCTGAATGCCCAAGCGGCGGATTATGAATTCAGCTTCGGACTGGTCGCTGGCAATACCGCCAACGAATACAAAGCTGCGGAACATTTTGCCCAAGAAGTGCAAGAAAAATCCGGCGGCAAAATTGAAATTAAACTCTTCGGCAACTCCCAATTAGGTGATGACCGCTCAATGATGGAACAAGTCACCGGCGGCGCTTTAGATTTCACCTTTTCTGAAAGCGCACGCTTCCAAATCTACTATCCTGTAGCGGAAGTGTTCGCTCTGCCCTATATGGTCAGCGATTTCTCAATGGCGCAAAAAGCCCTGTTTGAAACCGATTTCGGCAAGGATTTATTGGAAAAAATCGAAAACGAGAAAAATATGCTGGTCTTGGCGCAGGCCTATAACGGCACCCGCCAAACCACTTCAAACCGTGCCATTAACAGCATTGCGGATATGAAAGGTCTGAAACTGCGCGTGCCTAATGCCGCCACCAACCTCGCCTATGCCAAACACGTCGGCGCCGCGCCCACACCGATGGCATTTTCTGAAGTCTATTTAGCATTGCAAACCAATTCTGTAGACGGACAAGAAAACCCCTTGCCGACTATTGACGCACAAAAATTCTATGAAGTGCAAAAACATTTGGCGATGACCAACCATATTCTTAACGACCAATTGTATTTGGTAAACCGCGACGTCTTTAACGATTTACCCGAAGATTTGCAAAAAGTCGTGAAAGAAGCGGCAGTCAATGCGGCGGCTTATCACACCAAACTCTTCCAAGACGGCGAAGCCAAACTGGTCGAGGAATTCAAAAACAAAGGTATGAATGTTACCACGCCTGATTTAAGCGCCTTTAAAGAGGCGATGAAGCCTTATTATGATGAATTCGTCAGCAAAACCGGCGAAGAAGGCAAAAAAGCCATTGCGGATTTTTCGGCATTGGCGAAATAAGTCCGACAAAGGCGGCCGCAGCGGCGGCTGCCTTTATTGTTAAGTGCGAGGAGCAATCATGAAAGCCCTGAATAAATTAGAAGAATGGATCGGCGGTTCCCTATTTTTACTGATATTTGGCATTTTGATTTTTCAAATCATTGCGCGTGAAATTTTAGACTCGCCGCTGATTTGGTCTGAAGAGGCGGCGCGGCTGATTTTTGTCTATGTAGGCATGCTGGGGATTTCCATGGGCATTCGCAGCCAGCAACATGTACAAATTGATTTCATCAGCAGCCGCCTGCCGCCTAAAATGAAAGTCGCGGTCTTCAGCATCATCCAATTGCTGATTTTTTCCTGCCTCCTGCTCTTTATCCACTACGGCATTGTCTTAATGAAACGCCCGCCCGATCAATTGGTCGCCCTGGGCATCTCCACCAAATATTTATATCTTGCCCTGCCGCTGATTGCCGGCTTGATGCTGCTGCGTTTTTTCCAAACCCAGCAGGAAAACTTCGCCAATAAAGCCGCCTGGTTTCCCGCATGGGTATATATCGCTTTGGCGGTTGCTTTTTTCGCGATTCTCTTCTTCGCGCCCGAATGGTTTAAATATCTGCGCGTCAGCGATTACGTCAAATTCGGCAAAGACTCGGTGTATATCGTCTTGCTTATCTGGCTGGTGCTGATGTTTTTGGGTATGCCGGTCGGCTGGTCGCTCTTTATCACCACCGTTTTATTTTTCTCTATGACGCGCTGGAATACCGGCAATTTCGCCGCTGCCAAATTGGTCGACAGCGTCAATAGTTTCAGCCTGCTCAGCGTGCCGTTTTTTATCCTCACCGGCATTTTGATGAACAGCGCCGGCGTTACCACGCGGATTTTTAATTTCGCCCGCGCCATGCTCGGACATTGGACAGGCGGCATGGGACATGTGAATATCGGCGCGAGCCTGATTTTCTCGGGCATGTCGGGTTCCGCTCTGGCAGATGCCGGCGGACTGGGACAGCTGGAAATCAAAGCCATGCGCGACGAAGGCTATGATGATGATTTATGCGGCGGTATTACGGCGGCATCCTGCATCATCGGTCCATTAGTACCGCCAAGTATTGCCATGATTATTTACGGCGTTATCGCCAACGTCTCGATTGCCAAATTGTTTTTAGCCGGCTTTGTACCGGGGGTCTTGCTCACGATTGCGCTGATGCTCATGAATGCCTATATCTGCAAAAAACGCGGCTACCGCAAAGCGGTTAAAGCCACGCGCAGCGAACGCATATCCTCTTTCAAAAGCTCTTTCTGGGCATTGCTGACGCCGCTGCTGATTATCGGCGGTATTTTCTCCGGCTTTTTCACGCCCACCGAAGCGGCGGTCATTGCCGCCCTGTATTCCACCGTCTTGGGATTTGTCTATCGCGAGCTGAATATGGCGGGGCTGTTTAAAAGCTGCGTCGAAGCCATGGCGATGAGCGGCGTCACCATTTTGATGGTCATGACGGTTACTTTCTTCGGCGATATGATTGCTCGCGAACGTGTGGCGATTCAAGTCGCGGAAGGCTTTATGGCATTTGCCGACAGCGCCTTGATGGTCTTGCTGCTCATCAATCTGCTGCTATTGTTCTTGGGCATGTTTATCGATGCACTGGCATTGCAATTCCTTGTCTTGCCGATGCTGATTCCTATCGCCCAGTATTACAATATCGACCTTGTCTTCTTCGGCGTCATGACCACCTTGAACATGATGATCGGCATCCTCACGCCGCCGATGGGCATGGCATTATTCGTGGTGGCAAGAGCGGGTAATATGTCCGTCAGCACAGTAACCAAAGGCGTGCTGCCCTTCCTCATCCCGATTGCCTTAACCTTGGTCTTAATTACCATTTTCCCAAGCATTATTACGTTCTTGCCTAATTTGATTATGGGCGAATAAAGGAGTTTTTTATGGAATTTGTCTCTCTACACAGCGATTGCAGCACGCCTTCGCGCGCCATCGAAAAAATCAAAACCTTTCTCGCCGAGCACGATTTGGCGAAAATAGACAACGGACAGCATGCGATTGAGGGCGAAGATTTCTATGTAAACATCTTCGGCTATACCACCACTGTTGCCGAAGAGCGGATTTGGGAAGCGCACCGCGAATATTTAGACGTGCATGTCCTGATTGAGGGCAGCGAAGTGGTACGCTGCGCGCCTTTGGATAAAAGCGTGGTGCTGCAATACCATGCCGAGAAAGACTATGTGGAAATCGCCAGTACGGTGCCCTATGTCAGCGCCACGCTCGACAGCGGCAATGTGGCAGTCTTTTACCCTGAAGACGTGCATCAAACCGGCTTAATGGTCAATAACATCGCCGAAAACATCCGCAAAGCGGTGTTCAAATTGCGGCTTTGAGCCTGCAAAAGGCAAGACGATGAAGCATTTTCAAAAAAGCATCACGCCGCTGATTGAAAGCCAAGCGCAGCAATTTACCCCTGCCGAACGCAAAATCGCCGATTATTTCTTAAGCGATGCCGACAATGAAATGCCCTCGAACGCCCGACAAATCGCGCAGCGTTTGGGCGTCTCGGAAGCCGCGCTCACGCGCTTTGCGCAAAAATGCGGCTTTCGCGGCTTTCGCGAATTTATCTTCGCCTTCAGCCAAGACAGCCCCGATGCGGAAGAGAATTTCGTCCAACCCGTGTTAGCCAGCTATCAAGAACTGCTCAATAAAACCTATTCTTTGGTCGATACCGCGCAAATCCACCGCATCACGCAGCTGCTTTTGCGCAAAAAACGCGTCTATTTCTACGGCAAAGGCAGCTCAGGCTTGGTCGCGCAGGAAATGAAATTGCGCTTTATGCGCGTCGGGCTGATTTGCGATGCCTTCACAGACGACGACATGATGCGCATGAATGCCGTACTGACCGACAGCCATTGTTTGGTCATCGGCATCAGCATCAGCGGACGCAGTCAAATCGTGCTCTCCGCCCTTGACAGCGCCAAAAAACAGGGCGCATCGGTCGTCCTGCTGACCGCCAATATCGCCGCCGACTTCCAATACCGCTTTGACGAAGTGCAAAGTTTCGCCGTCAAAAATAATTTAGAATACGGGCGTATGATTTCGCCGCAATTCCCCGCCTTAGTGGTACTGGATATGCTCTATGCCGACTATATGAGCATCAACCAACAGCAGCGCGAAAACATCTGGCAGCGCACCTACGATGCCATTCAGCTTAACAAGGAGTAAACATGCCTATTTTGACCATTGATATCGGCGGCAGCGAAATCAAATCCGCCCTCTACAGCCGCGAAGGACAATGCCTGCAAGAATTTCCCGCCCAAGCCAGCGCCATCAGCGCCGATGACAATCAAATCGAAGCGCAAATCCTAGCCATCTGCCAAGCGGCGCAAGCCGAGCATGATGTGCAAGGCGTTGCCATTTCCAGCTCCGCCGTCATCAATCCCCACACAGGACGGATTGAATTTGCCGGCCCGACCATTCCCAATTACACCGGCACCAACCTCAAAAGCGCCGTCGAACAACATTGCCGACTGCCTTGCAGCATTGAAAACGACGTCAATGCCATGGCTTTGGGCGAAGCATGGCTGGGCGCCGCCAAAGGGCGAAGCTCCGCCTTCTGCCTGACCTTAGGCACAGGACTGGGCGGCGCGATTCTCATTGAGGGCAAACTCTGGCACGGCGCGAACTATACCGCCGGCGAAATCGGACAAATGCCGCTCGCCCAAGGCAAACGCGTAGAAGAAATCGTCTCCACCACCGCCTTATTGCAACATTATCAAAAACAAAGCGGCGAAAAAATCAATGGGCGCGAATTTTTCCACCGCCTAAAACAAGGCGAAGCACAGGCAGAAGCCAGCTTTCAAGAACTCATGGAACAACTGGCGCAAAGCCTGATGCCGATTATTTTCCTCTTTGCACCGCAAGCCATCATCGTCGGCGGCGGTATCTCCGCGCAGCACGAATACATCGAACCGCGGCTTAAAGCCGCCATTGCCAAACGCCTGCCGCCCTATTTCATGCCGCGCCATATCAGCTGCGCCACTCTAGGCAATGCCGCCAATATGCTCGGCGCATTGCGTTGGTTCTTAGACAGTGAAAACAAAGGATAAATGATGAACAGCATGTTTTACCGCGGCGCGGACATCTTTGACCGCGGACAATTACTTTCAGGCTTTGCCCTGCACATCGAAAAAAACCGCAGCCGCCTGCTGCCCGAAGCCGCCATTCCCGAAGGCGCGCCCGTACGCGAACTCAAAGGCGGCATCTTAAGCCCCGGCTTTGTCGAAACCCAAGCCAACGGCGGCGGCGGTATTTTAGTCAATGAAGATAGCAGCCCACAGGGGCTGGAAACCGTCATCAAAGCGCACCGCCAATTCGGCACTGTCGCCATGCTGCCCACCTTCATCACCGACAGCCAAAGCAAATACCATCAAGCCATCGCCAACATCGCCGAAGCGGTGAAAAACAAAATGCCCGGCATCATCGGCGGACATTTTGAAGGCCCATTTCTAAATCTCGAGAAAAAAGGCACACATAATCCGCGCTATATCCGCCAGCCTGATGAAAGCGACTATGCCTGCTACGTGCAATACGGCGAATACCTGCAACACAGCATCCTCTCTCTGGCGCCGGAACGGCAGCCCAAAGGCAGCATTGCCCGCATCAAACCCTTCATTCCGCACATCAACATGGCGCACAGCATGGCAAATCATCAAGACCTCATTGCCGCCCGCGCCGAAGGACTGACCGGCATCACGCATCTCTACAATGCCATGGCGCCCATGAGCGGACGCGACCCCGGGCCGATTGGCAGTGCGGCGGAACTGGGCTTATATTGCGGCATCATCGCCGACGGCATCCATTCCCACCCCTTTGCCCTAGCTCACGCCTACCGCGCACTCGGCGCAGATAAACTCCTGCTCGTTACCGACTCCATGCACACCATCGGCGCACCGCACATCAGCGAATTCGACCTCATGGGCATTAAAGTCTATGTACGCGAGCAAAGTCTGGTCAATGAACACGGCTCGCTGGCAGGTGCGCACATCAACATGCTGCAATGCCTGCAAAACGCCGTCCGCTACATGCACACCGACATCAAAAGCGCCTTGCAAATGGCGGTCAGCAGTCCCGCTTACTACCTGCATCGACCAGATTTAGCCGGCATTGAAAACCGCGACAGCCAAGACATCATCTATTTAGACCCGCAATTAGCCCTGCACGAAGACTGGCGCTAGGATGACAAATCCATAGCGCTTTTTTGCCGGGCAGGGGAGGGCAAATTGCCTAAAAAAGCACTGGCTTAGGTATTTTTCTTTAGGTAAATGAAGCTATTATTAACAAAAATTTTGCCGCTCGGGCTAGGCAAGGGGGGCAAAAGGCTTTACAATGCGCGCCGCCTGAATAGCCCCCCTGGTAAAGGCTAGGATTCTCAGGCTTTCAAAGACGGCTTAATCATTTCTTCCGCTGTATTCAGCGTCTCGCCGTCTGCTTTGGCATTGCTTGCAATGCGGTCAGCTTGCTGACAAGGGTGGGCATTTTGCCCCTGGGGAGATTCCCCAAAGCGCCGAGTCAAAGGACCACAAGTCACCAGACTTCTTTCTTTTCACTTTTTATCAGAGATGGTAATCCGATATGAGCGTAACTCCTGTCAATCCTATTGCGAATGCAACAAACGACTATTATTTAACTCGCCAAAATGCGATGGAATCCAATGTCCGCAGTTATCCGCGCAAACTTCCTTTGGCGATTGCCAAAGCGCAAGGCTGCTGGGTAACCGATGTAGAGGGCAATGAATACCTTGATTTCTTAGCCGGCGCCGGCACTTTGGCGCTGGGACACAATCATCCGGCGATCATCCAAGCGATTCAAGACGTGCTGAGCAGCGGTCTGCCCCTGCACACCTTGGATTTAACCACGCCGATGAAAGACGCCTTTACCGAAAAACTGCTGTCTTTCTTCCCTAAAGACCAATATGTGCTGCAATTCACCGGCCCTTCCGGCGCCGATGCCAACGAAGCGGCCATCAAACTCGCCAAAACCTACACAGGACGCGGCAATGTGATTGCCTTTTCAGGCGGATTCCACGGCATGACGCATGGCGCTTTATCACTGACAGGCAATCTGCACGCCAAAAATGCCGTGCAAAACCTCATGGCTGGCGTGCAATTCATGCCCTATCCGCATGATTACCGCTGCCCATTTGGTATTGGCGGCGAAGCAGGTGCAGAAGCGGTTGCTTACTATTTTGAACAATTCATTGAAGACGTGGAAAGTGGCGTTGTTAAACCTGCAGCGGTAATTTTAGAAGCCATTCAAGGCGAAGGCGGCGTTGTGCCAGCGCCGGCAAAATTCCTGCAAAAAATCCGCGCCGTTACCGAAAAACACGGCATCGTGATGATTGTCGATGAAATCCAAGCAGGCTTCTGCCGCTCAGGCAAAATGTTTGCCTTTGAACACGCTGGCATTGAACCTGATATTGTCGTGATGTCTAAAGCAGTGGGTGGCAGCCTGCCATTAGCCGTGCTTGCCATCAACAAAAAATTCGATGCTTGGCAACCTGCTGGACACACAGGCACCTTCCGCGGCAACCAAATGGCGATGGCAGCAGGCTACACCGCGCTCAACATCATGCAAGAACAAAACCTTGCCCAAAATGCAGCGGAACGCGGCGCTTATCTCAAAGAAGCTCTGCAAAATCTTGCCAAAACCTATCCTTGCATTGGCGATGTACGCGGCAAAGGCTTAATGCTGGGCATTGAAATCGTTGATGAACGCAAAGCTAAAGGCGCTTGCGGCGCTTATCCTAACGATGGCGAACTTGCCGCTGCCATTCAAAAAGCCTGCTTTCAGCATAAATTATTGATTGAGCGCGGCGGACGTGGCGGCAACGTGTTGCGCGTATTATGCGCCGTTAATATTACGCAAAGCGAATGTGAAGAAATGGTCAAACGCTTCTCGCAGGCTATAAGAGATGCGGTTAAAAACCTACGTTCATAATTAATACATCTGGTCGGAATACTGTAGTATTCCAACCCTTTTGAACATCATGCCTATTTAAATAGCGGGCATCACAATTTAAAATACTGACAAAACCTTCAAATCGTTAAAAATAAATATTATTTCAGTTCCATATACCATGAAAAAAGAAAAAATCCTTTATCTAAACCCGATCGATATTTTCATCCTTACGCTAATTTTTTTTGGAGAAGCCATCATTTCCTCCGCACAAGGCTACTTTTTACTGCAGCATGTAGATATTAGCAAATATAATCCATTAGAATTTAACGACATCTCCAATTGGCGAGGAATTGCACTAGAAATATTCTCCCTTTTTTTAGCATGGCTATATCTTTATTTCAGAAAATTTGATTTTTCCCAACTTGATTTTTCCATCAATAAAAAAACCCCTATAAAAATCTTTTGTTTTATTTTATTAGCAAGTATTATTGCCAGTACATTTGAGTTAGCTCAATATTACTTCTTTGAACTTGCACAATGGGAAGAACATGTGGTAGAAGAAAACATTCAGGAAGAAATTAGTATTGCAGATCAATTGTTGGGACATTTCTCATTATCTTATTTCCTATATTCCTTGCTGAACGGTTTTTTTGAAGAAATTTTTTTCGTTGGACTAATTTTTTGCGTCAGTAAAAAACATCTCCCTTATGCTATTATTTTCAGCCTAATCATCAGATTTTCGTTTCATACCTATCAAGGCATCCCTTCCGCACTTATTATCACCACTCTCGGCATTACCTTTTTCCTGTTACGGCTACGTTACAAAGAGTTAGTTCCTTTCTTTCTTGCCCACAGTTTTTTCGATTTATTCGGAATGACTTTTTTGCTAGGTTTGTTTTATCTGATTTAATTAGGAGTTACCATGCCCAATGTATCCCAGCATCGCAAACAATTGTTATGCAGTGATTCTGCCTCGATTACCGCTTATGAAGCCGCGATGCAACAAGCCATCAGCGCCGTCTCCGCTTGGCTTAAAGAAGACAAAATGTACACAGGCGGCAGCATCAAACAATTACGCAACGCTATTCATTTCGCCGCTTCTGAGCAAGGCTTAGGCTTGGAAAAAGCCCTAGATCGCGCCATTGATTTATTCTTAAACAAAAGCCTTAAAGTCCATCACCCCCACTCCTTAGCCCATTTGCACTGCCCCACTTTAGTCGCCAGCCAAATTGCTGAAGTGCTGATTAACGCTACAAACCAATCGATGGACTCTTGGGACCAAAGCCCTGCCGCTTCACTAATGGAAGTACAACTTATTGATTGGCTGCGGCAAAAAGTCGGCTACAAAGTAGGACAAGCAGGCGTATTTACCTCAGGCGGTACCCAATCTAACCTCATGGGTGTGCTACTCGCTCGTGATGCCTGCATTGCGGCAAATTGGAAAAACAGCGCGGGCGGCGAATGGTCGGTGCAACAAGACGGCATACCGCCCGAAGCCTTAAGCAAAGTCAAAGTCATCTGCTCGGAAAACGCGCATTTTTCCGTACAAAAAAACATGGCCATGATGGGCATGGGCTTCCAATCCGTCATCACCGTGCCTTGCAATGCCCAAGCGCAAATGGACACCAACGCTTTAAGCCGCATCTTGGACGAACTGAAAGCGGCAGGCAAAATCGTTGCTTGCGTAGTCGCCACCGCCGGCACCACCGATGCCGGTGCGATTGACGACCTCACGGCAATCCGCCAACTCTGCGACCAATACGGCGCATGGCTGCACATCGATGCCGCTTGGGGCGGTGCCTTGCTCTTATCCAAGCAATACCGCCATTTACTTTCCGGCATTGAAAAAGCCGATTCCGTTACCTTGGACTTCCATAAACATTATTTCCAAAGCATTTCCTGCGGCGCATTCCTGCTCAAAGACAAAGCCAATTTCCGCTTCATGCACTACGAAGCCGAATACCTCAATTCCGCTTACGACGAAGCGCACGGCGTGCCGAATCTGGTATCCAAATCCCTGCAAACCACGCGCCGCTTCGATGCCCTGAAACTGTGGCTTACCATCGAAGCCCTAGGAGAAGAGCTATACGCCTCTATCATCGACCACGGCGTCAGCCTCGCGCGCGAAGTTGCCGCTTACATTGAAGCCAGCGACGAACTAGAAATGCTCGTTGCGCCGCAATTTGCCTCCGTGCTATTCCGCATTGTGCCCAAAAATTATCCTGCTGAATTTGTGAATAATCTCAACCAAAATGTAGCTGACGAACTCTTTGCCAAAGGCGAAGCCAATATCGGCGTAACCAAAGTTGGCAACATTCAATCGCTGAAAATGACCCTACTCAGCCCAATTGCCACCTTAGAAAACGTGCAACAACTCCTGCAACAAGTTCAAACAGAAGCTGCACGCATCAAAGACAGTATCGCCGCAGGCACTTACACACCGCCGATTGCCTAATTCGGCATAAACAATACTTCTTGGCTCTAGACAAAACCTGAGTTCGGGATAAGCACCCCACTAAAAAATAAAGAGCAATTGTGATAATCTACTGTTTTGACGAAACAAACCATCACAAAAGCCCTTTAACATGGAATATCTTACAACACTTTTCTGCCAAGTAGATGATTTTTGTAAAACATTTGAAGC
>NZ_JBXGGR010000012.1:0-21325 GCF_056855035.1 Suttonella sp. | reverse complement strand
CAAAACAGCTTGGTATATCAGCCCATTGGCAGCTCGTACGCAAACGAAACAGTATGCCTTCAACGGTTTTGCGTAGATTTTTCTTGCGATAAATGCCAAGCTGTTTCAAAATGGGAAACAGTCTTGACCATGTTTCATCTGCAAGTGTGGTTCGGGACATGGCAAAGATTTAAAGGTGTTTGTGTGGAAACAACATCTTAAACTCTTTGCCACTTTTTTTAAATTGTCATTAGCCCCTAGTAGATTCAAGTATGAAGTGTAAGGCATCCAAAGTTAGCTTTAATTTCTTATGAATATGTGTTTTATAGTCGGAGAAGTGAAAAAGTAGTACAAGGCGGTGAGCCGCAGACAGTACAAGAGCGTACGGCAAGGCTAGCCAATACCGTAATACTTTTTCAATTCTTCGACTATAGCAGAAACGGGAAGCAGATGCCGTAAAGTTTTACGGTTAAAAAAGAAAAATACAAAGCCCTCTAATATGTTAGTGGGCTTGGAAAATTGGCGTGCCTGTAACCTGCTAACTTGTGTCACTTTTTTAGTTCCTCAACCATAAAAAGCTTTCTAATCCGCTTCTTGCTCCTGCGCGTAAATCCGCATAGCTTTTAATTAAGCACGGTATTGATGGCGGATACCAGCAATTCATGCTCTAGGGGCGCGATGCGCGCTTGCAGGCTTTCTGGGCTGTCGTCTGGCAAGACGGGGCAGCGACTTTGCGCGATGATTTCGCCGGTGTCGATACCCGTATCGACATAATGCACGCTGCAACCGCTTTCTGCTTCCCCCGCAGCAATGACGGCACGATGCACATGCATGCCGTACATGCCCGCACCGCCGAATTTCGGCAGCAGCGAAGGATGCAGATTGATAATTTTACGCGGAAATTTGGCAATGATGCTTTCCGGCATGATGCTTAAAAAACCGGCTAGGACGATGAGGTCGCTGTGCGGCGCAAGGGCGGCATCAAGGGCTTGGGCAAAGGCGGCGGCACCGAGTTTGCGGTCAATCATGGTAAAGGGAATGTCGGCGGCAAAGGCATGGGCTTTGCCGGTGCAGTCGCGGTCGGCGATGATTTGGCTGATGCTGATCTGTTTCAGCCTTTGCTGCACGATGGCTTGGATAATGGCAGCGAGATTGGAACCGCCGCCCGAGATAAGGATGCTGATGTGTTTCATATTTCGCTTTTATAGACTTTTAAGCCGGCAAAGCTCTGCGCGGTGGGCATGACTTCCAAGCGGTTGATATTGATATGCGGCGGCAGTTCGGCGCACCAGATGATGATGTCCGCCATTTCTTCGGGGCTGATGTTTTGCACGCCTTGATAGACGCTGTCGGCGCGTGCTTGGTCGCCATGAAAGCGGACGGCGGAAAATTCGGTGCCGCCAATCAGTCCCGGTTCGATATTACTGACGCGCACCGCTGTGCCGTATAAATCGGCGCGCAGGTTCAGGCTGAATTGTTTGACGAAGGCTTTGCTGGCGCCGTAAACATTGCTGCCGGGGTAGGCGTAATTGGCGGCGGTGGAGCTGAGGTTGATGATGTGTCCGCGATTGTTTTTGACCATACGCGGCAAGATGAGGTTGGTCATTGCCGCCAGTCCGCGGATGTTGGTGTCGATCATTTGCAGCCAGTCGTCCAATTGCGCTTCCTGCGCCATGTCCAGCCCGAGCGCCAAGCCGGCATTATTAATCAGCACGTCGATGTCTTGCCATGATGCGGGCAGGCTGTGAATCGCCACCTGCATGGCGGTGATGTCTTGAATGTCAAAATTCAGCGGATAGAGCGCGTCGCCGAGTTCCGCCTGCAGGGCTTGCAGACGTTCGGCGCGGCGTGCGCAGGCGATGACGCGGTGTCCGCGCCGCACAAGTTCGATGCTGAGTGCACGTCCGAATCCGGCGCTGGCTCCGGTAACGAGTACGAGCATATTGCCTCCTTAGTTGAGTAAAGCCATGGCTTGGCGGTGTAATTCAGGGGTGGCGGCGGCAAGAATTTCGCCGTTGCTGCGCGTGGTCAGCGGTTGTCCCTGCCAGTCGCTGATGATGCCGCCCGCTTCTCCAATGATAGGAATCAGGGGCAGGAAGTCGTGTATTTTCATGCCCGCTTCAACGACCAAATCGATCCAACCTGCCGCCAGCATGGCATAGGCGTAGCCGTCGCCGGTGTAGCGTTGTTGGCGGACTTGCCGCGCCACTTGCTGATGGCGTTCGTATTGGCGCGCGTCAAACATGCCGGGGTCGGTGCTATAAGCCAAGGCTTGACTGATTTCTCGGCATTGGCTGACGCGGATGGCTTGTCCGTTAAGCCGGCTGCCTTCTCCGGCGGCAAGAAAGCGTTCGTCTAACATCGGCATGTCGATGATGCTTAAGACGGGTTTGTCATGGTAGAGCAGCGCAATCAGGGTGCAGTAAATCGGAAAGCCGCTGATGAAGCTGCGCGTGCCGTCGATGGGGTCGATAATCCAGCGATAAGGCGAGGCGCTGGTTTGCGCACCGTATTCTTCGCCGATAATGCCGTGCTCGGGGTAATGTTGATTAATCAGGGCGCGCAAGGCGGCTTCGGTTTCCTGATCGGCAACGGTAACGGGGCTAGCATCATTTTTATCAATAATGCTTAGGGCTTGGCGGAAATATTGCCGCGTAATGCCGCGCGCGCGGTCGGCTAATTGTTCGGCAAAGCTGAGAAGTTCTTTATCTAGTGGTAACATAGTGGCAAATTTTTATAAATGGATTGGTAATTTGGCACAAAATATTTTGTTGGTCAAACTTTCTTCTCTCGGCGATGTGGTGCACAGTTTTGCCGCCGTCAGCGATATGGCGGCACAGGCGGATGCGCGGATTACATGGGCGGTGGAAGAGGCTTTCGCGCCTTTAGCTTCCATGCACCCTGCAGTGGATAAGGTGGTGGCGGTGCCGATGCGGCGTTTGCGCAAACACAGCCGTCTATGGTGGCGCAGCGCCGAATGGCGGCAAGTGATTGCGGCATTGCGTGCGCAGGAATATGCGGCGGTCATTGATGCGCAGGGATTGATTAAAAGCGCGGTTTTGGCGCATTTGGCAAGCCCTGCACCGCATTGCGGCTATGATTGGCAGAGTGCGCGCGAGGGCTGGGCAAGCCTGTTTTATCAGCATAAAGCGCAGGTGCCGCGTCGTCAGCATGCGGTGCTGCGTACGCGGCAATTGTGCGCCTCCGCTTTGGCTTACGCATTGCCGCCGACGGAAGATTTCGCCCTGCCGCAATGGCAGGGGCGGCAGAGCCGCGATTTGGTCTTTTTGCACGGCACAACTTGGGCAAGCAAATTATTGCCCGAAAGCACATGGCTGGAATTGATTTTCTTGGCGCAGCAGTCGGGTTATCGGGTGCGTTTGTTATGGGGCAATACCGAAGAAGAAGCGCGCGCGCAGCGTCTGGCTGCCGCCTCGCAGGCGGAAGTGGCGGCAAAAATGGCTTTGCCCGAAATTGCACAGCTCTTGCGCGAGAGTGCGGCGGTCTTGTCGGTCGATACGGGCTTGGGGCATTTGGCGGCGGCGCAGGGCGTGCCTGTTTTAGGGCTTTTTGCCGCGACGGATGCCGCCTTAAGCGGTATGCGCGGCGCGCGGGCGGAGAATTTGTCGCGCCCCCGTCCTTGCATGAAAAAAGATTGCCGCCGACACGGCGCGGCAACGGCAAATGCCTGTATGGCGGCATGGTCGGCAGATGAGATTTGGACGGCTTTTCAAGACACAATTCAGAGGGTATCTTCATGAAAACTTGGCAAATAGTTGGTATTTCAGGCGCTTTGCTATGGCTTATCATCGGCGCGGCGACAGGGCATTACACGATGCCGCCGCAAGAGGCGGTGTGGATGGAAAAAGCGCAGCGTTATCATATTGTGCATGCTTTGGCTTTATTGTGGCTGAGCGGACAAAGTCCCGCACGCGCCAAAGTGGCGATGCTGTGGAGCTTCGGCGTGCTGCTGTTTTCAGGTTCTTTATATTTGATGGTGCTGACGGGTTTGCCGCTGCGTTATGTGGTGCCTGTGGGCGGCGTGTCGATGCTGCTGGGCTGGATATTATTGCTGTGGCAGGCGTTGAGGGAAAAATGAAGTCTATTTTTATCTTAACGGGCGCGGGGATTTCGGCGGAATCGGGGATTAAGACTTTCCGCGCCGCCGACGGCTTATGGGAAGATCATCGCGTGGAAGACGTCGCCACTCCCGAGGCTTTTATCGCCAATCCGGATTTGGTACATCGTTTTTATAATGCGCGGCGCGCGCAATTGAAAACGGTCGAACCCAATGCCGCCCATCAGGCTTTGGCGAGATTGCAGCGCGATTATCAGCAAGGCGCGGTAACGATTGTGACGCAGAATGTCGATGATCTGCATGAGCGCGCCGGCGCGGATGTGATTCATATGCACGGCGAGTTGAGAAAATTGCGCTGCACACATTGCCGTGCGGCATTTGAATGGACGGAAGATGCGCATAAAAAAATGTCTTGCCCGCATTGCGAACGCAGCGGCGGTCTGCGCCCCGATATCGTCTGGTTCGGCGAAATACCTTATCACATGGAGACGATTAGACAGACCTTGTCGCAGGCGGCGCTCTTTGTCGCCATCGGCACTTCGGGCGCGGTCTATCCAGCGGCGGGTTTTGTGCAAGAAGCGATTTTCAACGGCGCAGAGACGCTGGAAATTAATTTAGAAAAAACACAAAGCTCGAGCCTATTTCATCGCAGCAGCTTCGGCAAAGCCACACAGAGCGTTAGCGATTGGGTGCAAGCGGTGCTAGAATGATTTGTTTCTTGACCACTGTTCAGCATTAAGGAATGTCATGAAGTTTTCTTTCTCGCCGGCCGCCGCGCTGCTATGTTTGGCGCTGAGTTTTACCGGCTGCGCCCAAGCCGCCGATACTCACGAAGCGGCTTTTTCCAAGCCTGAAGCATTAATTATCACAGACGCACAAAAACGTGCTTTCCAATTAGGCAGCAATTTATTAAGCAAACAGCATTACCGCGGCAATTCTTTGCGCCAAATCAGCGCCGGCGTGTTTGACAATTATTTGGATACTTTAGATTTCAACCGCATTTATTTCTTAAAAAGCGATATTGAAGAGCTTTCCGTGCATCGCAGCACCTTGGTGCAAACGGTGCGCAAGGCGGATTTGAGTCCGGCGGTGCAGATTTTCGAGCGTTACCGCGAACGCGCCAGCGCACTCAATGCGTGGATTTTGCAACGCTTAAACCAGCCCTTTGATTTGGACGGCACGGCGACGGTGCATATTCCCAATAATCTGCGCCTTGGCAGCAGCCATTTGCCGTGGCGCGAAACGTTGGAAGAAGTGCATGCCTATCAAGAAGCGCGTTTGACCGATGCGTTAATCCGTCTGCGCATGGGCGGACGCAGTCAGGAAGAGGCGATTAAAAAATTAATCAGCCGCTATGAAATGCAGCAGAAAAGCCTCAATCAAATGACGGTCGAAGATGTTTTCGATATGTATATGAACAATATCGCGCTGCGCTTCGACCCGCATTCCTCTTATCTTTCGCCGCGCAGCACGGAAGATTTCGACATCAATATGAGCCTGTCGCTGGAAGGCATCGGCGCGACCTTGAGCTATGAAGACGGCAAAATCACCGTTCGCGAATTGGTCGCCGGCGGTCCTGCCTTTAAAAGCGGCAAATTGCGCATCAATGACCGCATTATCGGCGTTGCCCAAGGCAAGGATGGCGAAATGCAGCCGGTCATCGGCATGCGTTTGGACAAAGCCGTGCGTCTGATTCGCGGCAAAAAAGGCACGATTGTCCGCCTTCTAATCGAGCCTGCCAGTCCCAATATGCCTGAAACCGAAATTGCGCTTGAACGCGATACCATCAAGCTGGAAGACCAAGCCGCACAGGGCTATGTGGAAAGCGTGGAAGCCAACGGCCTTACGCGCAAAATCGGCGTCATCCGTCTGCCTTCTTTCTATATGGATTTTGAAGGTGCGCGCAAAGGCAAAGAGAATTATCGCAGCACCAGCAATGATTTAAGCAAAATTATCAAGGATATGAAAGCGCAGCAAATCGACGGCATGATTCTCGATTTGCGCGGCAACGGCGGCGGTTCTTTATATGAAGCGGTGCGTGCCGTCGGCTTGTTTATCGACGAAGGTCCGGTGGTCATGGTCAGCGATGTCGAAAACAGCGCCGAAACCCAGCGCGACAGCGACAAAGGCGCTTTATACGAAGGACCTTTGGCGGTTATGGTGGATCACGGTTCCGCCTCCGCTTCCGAAATTTTCGCCGCCGCGATTCAGGATTATCGCCGCGGTATTGTGGTAGGCAGCAATTCTTTCGGCAAAGGCACGGTGCAAACCGTGATTCCTTTGAATCGTTTTGTCAGCAGCAAAGTGCCACCTTTGGGAGAGATGAAAATCACCATCGCCATGTTCCACCGCATCACCGGCGAAAGCACGCAGCATAAAGGCGTGGTGCCCGATATTGCCCTGCCCACAAGCGCAGATATTGAAAAAGTCGGCGAACGCAGCCTGCCTTATGCCCTGCCGCTGAAATCAATTAAAGCCGCAGATTATCAAGTCGGCAATGAAGTCTCGCCTGAAACTGTCTCGGCATTGCAGCAGCAGCACGAGCAAAGAATGCACAGCAATCCCGCCCTGCTGCGCTATCAGGAATATATCAACCGCGAGATTGCCGAAAAAGAACGCAATGAATGGTCGCTGAATTTGGCACAACGCGAGCAGCAGTATCAGGATTGGAAAAGCTATGTGGAAAATTATGCCGGCATACAGACGCAGGAAATGCCCGCTTTGCAGTCCGATCAAAAACGCCGCGAAGACATCGAAAAACGCAATGCCGCAATTGATAATGAAGCGGATAAGGAATATTTCGTACCTGACGCAGGTTTATTTGAAACGCTCTATATTTTGTTTGACTTTATCGAGCATGCCCATGGGGGGCAAGCGCTGGATAAAGCCGCTTAATCTCAACAAGGAGAGACTATGAATGCACATCAGCTAATGGCGAATTCTATTCGCGCCCTCAGCATGGACGCGGTACAAAAAGCCAATTCAGGGCATCCGGGCGCGCCAATGGGTATGGCGGATATGGCAACGGTTTTATGGCAGCGTCATTTGCGCATTAATCCCGCCAATCCGCATTGGGACAACCGCGACCGCTTTATTCTCTCGAACGGACACGCTTCCGCTTTGCAATATGCTTTGCTGCATTTAACAGGCTTTGACGTCAGCCTTGATGATTTGAAAAACTTCCGCCAAATGCACAGCAAAACCGCGGGACACCCTGAAGTGCACGAAACTCCGGGCGTGGAAACCACCACAGGTCCATTGGGGCAAGGCATTGCCAATGCCGTCGGCTTTGCGCTGGCAGAAGCGCATTTGGCAGCACGTTTTAACCGCGGCGAACATAAGATTGTTGACCATTACACCTACTGCTTCTTAGGCGACGGCTGCCTGATGGAAGGTATATCGCATGAAGCCTGCTCTTTCGCCGGCACTTTGAGACTGGGAAAACTGATTGTGCTTTATGATGCCAACGGCATCTCCATCGACGGCGAAATCGATCCTTGGTACAGCGAAGACGTAGCAAAACGCTTTGCCGCCTACGGCTGGCAAGTGATTGAAGCCATTGACGGACACAATGAACAAGCCATTCATCAAGCCATTGAATCTGCAAAAGCCGATACCTCACGCCCCAGCATCATCATCTGCCGCACCACCATCGGTTTCGGTTCGCCGAATCTGGCAGGCTCGGAAAAAACCCACGGTGCACCATTAGGCAATGAAGAAATCGCCGCAACCAAAACCGCTCTAGGCTTGCCGGCAGAAGCCTTCAACCTGCCCGCAGGCGCATTGGAAGCCGCCGATTTACGCGCCAAAGGTCGCCAATGGCAGGAAGCATGGGAAGCACAATTTGCCGCCTATGAAAAAGCCGAACCGGAATTGGCGGCAGAATACCGCCGCGTCATGAAAGGCGAATTGCCGACAGATTTCGCCCAATACATGCAAAATGCCCTGCAAGCGGCGCAAGACAAAGGCGAAAAAGTCGCTACCCGCAAAGCCTCCGAATTGGCATTGAACGTATTGGCGGAAAAACTGCCCGAACTGGTTGGCGGTTCTGCGGACTTAAGCGGCTCGAACCTGACCTTCAGCAAATCCAGCAAATCCATTTTGCCGCAGCAATTCGGCGGCAACTATTTGCACTACGGCGTGCGCGAATTTGCGATGGCGGCGATTATGAACGGCATGGCATTGCACGGCGGCATCCGTCCTTATGGCGGCACCTTCCTCGTCTTCTCAGACTATATGCGCAACGGCATGCGGATGTCCGCCCTGATGAAATTGCCGGTCTCTTACGTACTGACCCATGATTCCATCGGCTTAGGCGAAGACGGTCCGACCCATCAACCCGTCGAACACGTCTCTTCCCTGCGCCTCATCCCGAATCTGAACGTCTGGCGCCCCTGCGATACTGTCGAAACATTAGCCGCTTGGCAAAGCGCCATCAATCCCGAAACCCCGAGCGCTTTAGCCTTATCGCGCCAAGGACTGCCGGTCATGGCACGCGACAGTGCACAGATTGCCAATATTGCCCGCGGCGGCTATGTGCTGAAAGAAGCGGCAAATGCGAAATTAAGCCTGATTGCCACCGGCTCGGAAGTCGAACTGGCATGCAAAGCCGCAGAAGCGCTTGAGAAAGAAGGCATTGCCGCCCGCATCATCTCTATGCCTTGCTTGGATATCTTCTTGCAGCAAGATGCAGCATACCGCGAGCAAGTCCTACCGAAAGGCAGCGCGAAACTCGCCATCGAAGCGGGCTCCAGCCTAATATGGCAAAGCATCGTCGGCGATAAAGGCGCAGTCGTGGGCATGGACAGCTTCGGTGCTTCCGCACCTGCCGAGCAACTGTTCCCGCACTTCGGCTTTAGCGTTGAAAACGTCGTCAATACGGCGAAAACATTATTGTAAGTATCGAGCCAGCTTTGCTGGCTCTTTTTTGTGTAACGTAAATGAGGAAAGAAAATGCGTAATTTAGTGGATGTAGATGTCAAAAATAAACGTGTCTTAATGCGTTTGGATTTAAACGTACCGGTAAAAGACGGCAAAGTTACCAGCGATGCGCGTATCACCGCCGCCCTGCCGACCATTGAACTGGCCTTAAAACAAGGCGCAGCCGTTATGATTATGGCGCATTTGGGCCGTCCGACCGAAGGCGAATATGCAGAAGAATTTTCATTAAAACCCGTTGCCGAACATCTGGGCAAATTACTGGGCAAAGAAGTGCCGCTGATTAAAGATTATCTGGAAAACGCACCGCAAGTGAACAGCGGCGAAGTCGTCATGCTGGAAAACGTGCGCTTTAACAAAGGCGAGAAGAAAAACGACGCCGCTTTGGCGGAAAAATACGCCGCACTGTGCGATGTATTTGTCAGCGACGGTTTCGGCGTCGTACACCGCGCACAAGCCTCCACCGTCGGCGTTGCGGAAAAAGCCGCCCTTGCCTGTGCAGGACTTTTAGTGCAAAAAGAAGTGGAAACCTTGGAAAGCATCTTGAAAAACCCTGCCAAACCGATGATGGCGATTGTCGGCGGTTCAAAAGTATCCACCAAACTATTAGTCCTGAAATCCCTATTGGAAAAAGTGGACACCCTCATCCCCGGCGGCGGCATTGCCAACACCTTCCTAGCCGCCAAAGGCTACAACGTCGGCAGCTCGCTCTACGAGCCTGATTTATTGGAAGAAGCCCGCCAAATGCTGGAAAGCGCACAAAAACGCGGCGTTAACATCCCGTTGCCGGTCGATGTGGTTGTCGGCGATGAATTTTCCGAAAATGCCAAAGTGCAAACCAAATCCATTAAAGACGTGGCGGAAAACGAAATGATCTTAGACATCGGACCGGAAACCGCTGCCAACTACGCACGCATGATTGCCGAAATGAAAACCATCGTTTGGAACGGCCCTGTCGGCGTATTTGAAATGAAACCCTTTGCCGGCGGCACCGAAGCCCTCTGCGAAGCCATTGCCAAGACCCAAGCCTTTACCTTTGCCGGCGGCGGCGACACCCTATCCGCCATCGCCCAATTCGGCATAGAAGACAAAGTGGACTACGTCTCAACCGGCGGCGGCTCTATGCTGGAATACCTAGAAGGCAAAGCCTTACCGGGCGTGGAAATTTTAAAATAATCTTCCTAATCCTTTCAAAAAAGCGGCGCAAGCCGCTTTTTTGCTAAAGACAAGACAAAGGCGGATTTCTCCGCCCTTATTTTTGCCTATGGCTTTATGCTGCGCCTTTAGGCGGCGTGAAGGCGGTGAGTTCAGGGGCTTCGCCGCTGTATTTCTCAATATTGACGACGGCGGTTTGTCCCGTATTGCCTTGGGCGAGCGAGGAGGTGCCGCGGTCAATCGCCAAGACGTTGCCGCAGCCGTTTTTGCACAGGGCATTGTCGCTGCCATCTGCTGGGTCGTACCAAGCGCCTTCATGTAGGGCAAGCACGCGTTTTGCCACACGTTCAGTAACGACTGCGCCTGCCAACACTTGTCCGCGTCCGTTATAGATGCGGACTAAATCACCGTCGGCAATGCCGCGCGCTTGCGCGTCTTCAGGGTGTATCCACACCGGTTCGCGGTCAGCGACTGCATATTGCTCGCGCAGGCTGGTTTGGTTGAGCTGTGAGTGCAGGCGGTAATGGCTGTGCGGCGTAACCATGTGCAGGGGATATTCTTCAGGCGCATTGCCGAGATATTCCACCGGCGGCAGCCATGAGGCGTGTCCGCGGCAGTCTTCGTAATTCATGGCTTCAATCGTTTTCGAGAAGAGTTCGATTTTGCCTGAGGGCGTGCCGAGCGGATTTAAGACGGGGTCTTTGCGGAAATCGGCATAGCGCACCCATTCGGCGCCGCGTTCGCTGATCGGGTTTTCATAGACTTTGTTGTCGTCCCAGAATTGGCGGAAACGCGGCATGGGGATGCGTTGCTGACGTGCTGCAGCTTCCGCTTGTCCGTAGAGATGCGCCAGCCAGCCCATTTCGTCGCGACCTTCGGTAAATTCCGCTTCCACGCCGAAACGACGCGAGAGTTCGGCAAAGACTTCGTAATCGTCTTTGGCTTCGCCTTGCGGTTCGACGACTTTTTTCATCGGCACGATGTGCATATTGGAGTAGTCGCCTGTCATGGTGAGGTCATTGCGTTCATAGCTGGTGGTGGCTGGGAGAACGATGTCTGCATGTTTAGCGGTGGCTGTCCAATAAGGCTCTGAAACGATGATAACTTCTGGCTTTTGCCAGCCTTTGCGCAGGCGGTTCAAGTCTTGATGATGATGGAAGGGGTTGCCGCCGCACCACCAAATCAGACGGATATGCGGATAGGTGCGCGTTTGTCCGTTGTAGGGGTATTGTGCGCCGGGATTGTGCAGGGCATCGGAGATGCGCGCCACAGGGAAGGAGAGTTCGGTGGCGGCCAAGAGCCAGTCTTTGTTATTGGCAGAGCTGCCAGTGCCGCTGCTGGGCGTGATGCCGATATTGGGCAATACGCCGGCTTTGCGCTCGGGCACGCCGCCGTTGGAATAATGGTAAGACAGTCCGAATCCGCCGCCGGGCAGTCCGATTTGCCCTAGGAAAGCGGCGAGCGTTACCAGCATCCAATGGGTTTGTTCGCCGTGATGTTGGCGCTGCATCGCCCAACCCGCCATAAACATGGTGCGGTTTTCGTGGAAGAGCTTCGCCAGTTCGCGGATTTTTTCGGCGCTGACGCCGCAGATTTCCGCCGCCCATTCAGGGGTTTTGGCGACGCCGTCTTCTTTGCCTTGGATATAGTCGGCAACGATGTCGGCGCCGACGCAGTATTTTTCCAAGAAGGCTTTGTCATGCCAATCATTGGTTATCAATTCATGGCAGATGCCCAGCATCAGCGGTACGTCGGTGGTGGGGTTTACCGGAATCCATTCGCAGGCATCGCCCAAAATTTCCGCGGTTTCGGATAGGGTAGGGTCGATGGCGATGACTTTAATGCCGCTTTCTTTGAGCTTGAGCAGATAGTCGCGTCCTTGGCAATCCGATGCCGACCACGCGATTTGCGAGCTGTTGGCGATATTGGCACTCCAAATGACCACGACTTTGCTTTCGCGCAGCACCACTTCCCAGCTGGTGGGCTGTTCATAGACTTCGACCGTGCCCATGACATGCGGCATGATGACTTGCGCCGCACCGGTAGAATAGTCGCCCAGATGCCCGACATAGCCGCCGGAAAGGGTCATGAAGCGTTGTAAGAGGGTAAAGGCTTTATGTAATACGCCTGAGGAACGCCAGCCGTAAGAGCCGGCGAAGATGCCGTCGGCGCCGTAGGCTTCGCGGACGCGGCGCAATTGTTTTTCGATTAAATCATAGGCTTCTTTCCAAGAAATCGGCACGAATTCGTCGTCGCCGCGTTTGCCGTCCGGCTGGGTTACATTATCCAGATTGTCCAAAAAGCCTTTGCGCACCATCGGTTGCTTGATGCGGACTTTATTGTAAATTTGGTCGGCGACCACGGTTTGCAGGGGATTTTCCAATTTCGCCGGTACGGCGGGTCCTGATGAAGTAACTTTGCCGCTGCTATCGATATTGACGACCAAGGGACCCCAGTGGGCGGCAGTGATGATTTGCCCGTTTTTAACCGCCTGCGCGAAGGCTTTTGCCGACATTGCCGGAGACAGTGCGCCTGCGCCTGCCAGCAATCCGCTGTTGCGGATGAAGCTGCGACGGCTGGAAGAGTGTTGTTTAGTCATGGTTAGCTCCTGTGACATCTTTCGAGTGATTTTGAAGGTAGTAGGTTAAGACTAATTTGCCGTTTTCGTTAATGGAGGTACGGTTTGCCATGCCGTTAACAATCGCGGGCCATTGGTTGGCGTTGTAATGATGCGCAGGGATAACCGCATGGCAACCGCCACAATAAGCGTTATTCAGCTCATTGCCATAATCCCATAGGGCTTGCACATCGGAAAGCATATGTTCCGCGCTAATCCATGCGCTGAATTGAACGGGGTGCCAATTGGCATCGCTGGCTTCATGGTGTCGGAACTCGCCCTGCACGCTAATGTTTTCCAGCATCGGGTCGTTGATGACCGCCGCAATGATGCGTTTGCCGTGCTGCGCGTAAATTACTTGCTCCGCGCCTTCCTGTTGGAATCCCTCAATTTGCACTTGGCGCATACCGCCTTCGCTAGCAAGCACTTTCAGCGCGGTGCTGGGGAAGATTCTCGCCGCAGCCTTTTGCTTGCCGCTGTCGGCATAGCCTTCGATTTCGGCGATAGGGAAGAGGGCGGCGGCATTGCCAGCGGTTTTTGCCGCCAGTTCGTGCAAATGTCCGGCGGCGCGATCGGCGTCTTCGGTAAATTCAGGCGGGAAATGCGCGATACCGCGGTGGCAGCTGATACAGGTCATGTTTTCGTTTTCCATTCTCTGATGTTCGCGCTGCGCTTTTTCGGATTGCGCATAAATGTCCCAAACTTCCGCATTATGGCAGCTGCGACAGGTGGCGGAATTGTTTTTCTCCATTTCCGCCCAGACGCGTTTTGCCATTTCGCCGCGTTTTTCCTCGTAAGCGGCATCATCGGGAAGCGAGCCGCGGATTTCGGCGATGACATCT
The DNA here is from genome assembly GCF_056855035.1 of Suttonella sp. Taxonomy (NCBI): domain Bacteria; kingdom Pseudomonadati; phylum Pseudomonadota; class Gammaproteobacteria; order Cardiobacteriales; family Cardiobacteriaceae; genus Suttonella; species Suttonella sp. The sequence continues at coordinate 7,716 of NZ_JBXGGR010000012.1, read as the reverse complement.
TTCAATCCGGTGGTCATTTTGGTTTTGACATACACCCAATCATTGTCATGCGGGATATGGCAGTCCGCACAACCCGCCTGAATGCCTTTGGCATTGGAAAAATGCTTGCTGCTTTGCCATTCTTGCAAGGGTTTTTCCATCGAGTGGCAGCTGACGCAGAATTCGGTCGTGCTGGTGGCGCGCAAAGACCAATGCGTGGCATACAGTCCGATGGCTCCGATGAGCAATGCGCAGAAAATGATAAGAAATAAACCTTTTTTCGTCATGAAAAGCATTGCTTTTCTATTATTTGCCATGATTGCCTCCGTTTTTTATATTTGTAGTATAGGCTTAAGCCGTGGATTTGCAAATGAGCAGATGGTTGAAATAAAAAGGATTAAAAAGGTTCTGATTAAAGCAACTATAAGAAAATAATGTAAAAATAGAGAATTTGTTTTGGAAAAATTTAAAAATAATCTCAATTTTCAACAATTTTTTTAACAAATCGCATTAATTTTCGGTTGAAACAATCAAAAATCATCTTAAAAGCTGAAAAAAAACGATAGAAAGCGTACAATGCGGCGCAAAATGAAGAGAGGCAATATGCTTAGTGTAGACGAATTACAAGAACGTATCCGCGCGACGCTTGCCGCGCATCAGCAGCAGGAACAAGAACATGTGCCGCTTGCTCAGGCACAGGGGCGTATTCTGGCGCAGGAGATGATTTCCAATGTGAATATTCCGCCGGCGGATGTGTCTGCTATGGACGGCTATGCCTTGGTGGAAGCGGCACAGGCGGATAGCGTTTTCAGCGTGATTGGCGAATCGATTGCCGGCAAGCCTTTTGAGGGCGCGGTGCAGGCAGGGCAGGCAGTGCGGATTATGACGGGCGCGGTCGTGCCGGCGCAGTGCCGCTGCGTCATCATGCAAGAGCATGTGCAGCGCGAGGCGGATTGCATCGTCTTAACGAAAGATTGCCGCGAGGGTGCCAATATCCGTCGCGCCGGCGAAGAATTGCGGGTCGGCGATGCCGTTTTATATGCAGGCCGCTGTCTGAATGCTGCGGATGTTTTATTGCTGGCTTCTTTGGGGATTGCGCAAGTGCCGGTGTTTAAAAAATTGCGCGTCGCCGTCTTCTCGACCGGCGACGAATTGCTTGCCGTCGGCGAGACATTAAGCCGAGAAGGACAGATTTATGACAGCAACCGCGCGATGATTTGCGCTTTGCTGCGCCGTCTGCCGGTGGAAATCGTGGATATGGGCTTGATTGCCGACGATATAGAGGCGATTAAAGCGGCTTTGGCGCAGGCGGGGCAAGATTGCGATGCGGTGATTACTTCCGGCGGTGTGTCGGTCGGCGATTACGATTTCTTGAAAATGGCGGTGGAAGCCTTGGGCGAGATTCATACCTATAAAGTGAAGATGAAGCCGGGCAAGCCTTTTGTTTTCGGCAAAATTGGGCGGGCGGTGTATTTCGGTCTGCCGGGCAATCCCGTATCGAGCTATGTGGGCATGAACCGCTTGGTCAGCCCCGCTTTGCGTCAGATGGCACATGCACAAGCCTTGCCGGATTTGGTACTGCATCTGCCTTTAAATCAAGACTTGAAAAAGGGCGCAGGACGGCGCGATTTTCAGCGCGGCGTGATGCAGATGGGCGCCAAGAGCTGGGAAGTGGGCAGCGCTTCGCGGCAGGATTCGCACCGCGTGCATGGTTTGTCGAGCGCCAATTGTCTGATTGATTTGCCGGAAGAGATGGAAAATCCCACTGCCGGCACAATGGTCGCCGTGCATCCTTTCTTCAGCCATTTTTCAGGAGGCGATTGATGAGTTCCGCCGCTTTGATTGACCCTTTCCAGCGCCGTATTGCTTATTTGCGTTTGTCGGTGACCGATTTTTGCAATTACCGCTGCGTTTATTGCCTGCCCGAAGGTTATCAAGGCTGCGCCGCGCTCGATGAATTAAGTCTTGCCGAGATTGAAACCTTGGTGCGCGCTTTTGCCGAATCCGGCACGGAAAAAATCCGTCTGACCGGCGGCGAACCGACGATGCGCCGCGATATTGTCGAGATTGCGCAAATCTGCGCGGCGCAGGCAGGTATTCGGAAAGTGGCGATTACCACCAATGCGCACCGCTTGGACAAACTCTATCGCCCGCTGATTGATGCCGGCATCGCGCAATTCAATATTTCCGTAGACAGTTTTCGCGAAGAGACTTTCCGCCGCATGACGGGCAAAAACAGTCTTGCCGGCATTTTGCAGGCAGTGGAAAAAATGTTGGACGAAGGTTTTCGCCATATCAAGCTCAATGCCTTATTGATGCGCGAAACCGCGCTTGAGACTTTGGCGGATACTTTGGCTTTTGTGAAAGAACGACCGCTGACCATGCGTTTTATCGAACTGATGCGCACCAATGACAATACCGCTCTTTATGAGAAATCGCATATCAGCGCGGCGGAAATCACGCAAATGCTGCTGGCGGAGGGCTGGGTGCTGCGCGAACGCACGCCTTTATCAGGTCCGGCATTGGAATTCAGTCATGCCGATTATGCCGGCGGCATCGGCATCATTGCACCGTATAGCAAGGATTTTTGCAGCAGTTGCAATCGTTTGCGTGTTACCTCAACGGGCAAAATGCATCTGTGTTTATTTGACAGCATTAACTATGATTTGCGCGATTATCTGCGCGCCGGCGATGTGCAGGGCTTGAAAGCCCAATTGCAGCGCCTGATTGCGGTTAAGCCCGCAAGTCATCAATTGCATAGTAATGATTCGGGCATCATGGCGCATTTGGCGCAAATTGGCGGTTAAAGGAGAAATTTATGAGCCATGCGGAAAAACAATTTTACCCCCTAAACATCGCGGTCTTGACCGTATCGGACACGCGGACTTTGGCGGAAGACACCTCAGGACAATATCTGGCGGAGGCTTTGCAGGCAGCAGGGCATCATCTTGCCGCGCGTGAATTGCTTACGGACGATAAATACGGCATCCGCGCCCAAGTAGCGCAATGGATTGCCGATAAATCCGTGCAAGTGGTCTTAATCACGGGCGGCACCGGTTTTTATGGACGCGACAATACACCGGAAGCGGTATCGGTTTTATTCGACAAACAGATTGACGGCTTCGGTGAGGCTTTTCGCGCCGCTTCCATGCAGGAAATCGGCTTAAGCACCATGCAGTCTCGCGCTTTGGCGGGCATGGCAAACCGCACCGCCGTGTTCTGTCTGCCCGGTTCTACCGGCGCCTGCAAGACTGGTTGGGAAAAAGTCTTGCGTGAACAATTGGATAGCCGCACGCGTCCCTGTAATTTCTATCCGCATCTGACGCGCGCCGATGACTGATTGCCTTACGATTTTATGCGGCGGCGCTTCGACGCGCATGGGGCAGGACAAGGCATTGTTGCCGCTCGGCGATGAAAGCCTGCTGCAACGCCATGTGCGCATGGCGCAAGAAGCGGGCTTTCGTGTGCAAATCGCCGCTGCCGGCGCGGATTATGCCGATTTGCCTGCCGATATTGTGCGCGTGCAAGACAAATTGCCGGAGCGGGCGGGGCCTTTGTCGGCATTGGCGGGGGCTTTGCAAGCCTTGACGCTTTGCGGCGGACAAGGCACTTATCTGATGCCGGTGGATACTTTGCTGACGGCGGCGCAATTGCGTGATGTGTTGGGCAAATCTCAACCAGCACCGTGGATAACCATCGCCGAGCGCGGACAATTGCATAATGTGTTCGCCTATGCCGAAGTCGCACTGCTGCCGCGGATTGAGCAATGGTTGGCGGGCGGCATCCGCGCTTTGCAGCCGCTGAATTCGGTGCAGGGGGCGAAATTGGTCGCTATGCCAGCAGAATGGTCGCCGCTATTGGGCTTTAATACGCCGGAAGAATGGCAGCAGGCAAAGGAATATTATGAGCGGATTTAGTCATTTAGACGGAAATGGCGATGTGAATATGGTCGATGTGGGGGCAAAAAGCGTTACGACGCGCAGCGCGTGTGCGCAAGCGGTGGTGCGTTTTCCGCCGCAAGTGTACCAAGCCTTGCGCGCCGTCAACGGGCAGACCAAAAAAGGCGCGATTACCGATGTGGCGCATATCGCCGGGATTATGGGCGCGAAACAAACTGCGCAATTGATTCCACTCTGCCATCCGCTGCCGCTGGATAAAGTCGGGCTGCAATTTAGCTATGATGACGAGCAATGCTGCCTGAACATTATCAGCGAATGCCGCGTGACGCATAAAACCGGAGTGGAAATGGAAGCCTTGACAGCGGCATCGATAGCCGCGCTGACCATTTACGATATGTGCAAGGCATTAAGCCATGAGATTGTGATTGAGCGCGTGCAATTATTAGCTAAAAGCGGTGGCAAATCAGATTTTACAAGGACAGACAATGCAGATTAAAGTTTTATATTTCGCCCAATTAGGTGAAGAAGCGGCAAAAGCGGAAGAACTGCTGGAGACCACGGCAGATACCTTAGCCGCAGTCTATGCGCAATTGCGCGAGCGCTATGGCTTCAGCTTGGCGCAAAACCAATTGCGTGTGGCGCGTAACCAAGTCTTTGCCGACTGGCAGGACGGCTTGGCAGAGGGCGATGAAATCGCCTTTATTCCGCCGGTATCGGGAGGCTAAATGCGATTTCGGATTAGCGAGCAAGCGATTGATATTGCAGCGGCACGCGCGAGTGTCTTGCGCACTGATTGCGGCGGTTTCGTCAGCTTTGAGGGCTGGGTACGCGATCATCATAACGGCAAGGCGGTGGATAAGCTGATTTACAGCGCCTATACCGCCATGGCGGAAAAAGAGGGCGCGAAAATCGTGGAAGCGGCGATGGCGCGTTTTGATATCGAAGCGGCATTGTGCATTCATCGTGTCGGCGAATTGCAGATCGGCGATATTGCGGTGTGGATTGGCGTGAGTGCCGGACATCGCAGCAGTGCCTTTGAAGCCTGCCGTTTTATCATCGATACGATTAAAGGCGAAGTGCCGATTTGGAAGCATGAGTTCTACCGAGACGGTAGCGCCGAATGGACATTGAACCATCATTGCTGTGACTAAAATGAAAGCCGCTCCTGCGCGTTTATTGCTCAAATTATTGTATCTGCTGCTGGCACTGGCATTGCTGGCGGCTTTTTTTACCGAAGGCAAAGTCAAAGCCGCCGTGATGCTGAGCATGGGGATTTTGCTGCTTATCGCAGGAATTGCGCAGATACTGATTGCGCTGTTTATTCGTAAGGATTGAAAACATGATGGATTTTTCGCGCCAACTCAAAGTGCAGGGCATGAATGCAGAAACGCAAGCCCGTCTTGCCGCCGCCAAAGTGCTGATTTTCGGTGCAGGCGGCTTGAGTGCGACAGCCATTCCTTATTTGGCTGCGGCAGGCGTGGGCGCATTGACAATTGTGGATGACGATGCGGTGGCTTTGAGCAATCTGCATCGGCAAATCTTATTTACGCGCGGCGATATCGGCAGAAATAAAGCCGCTGCCGCCGCCGCATTTTGCGAGGCTCGCGCCGAAGGCAGTTTTCAGGCGATTGAGCGGCGTTTATCGACGGCAGAAATCCTAGCGGCAATGCAGGCGGCGGATATTGTTTTAGATTGCAGCGACAGCCGCCAATTAGCCTATCAATTAAGCGATGCCGCATTATTCACAGGGCGGCCGGTCGTGTTTGCCAATGCGGCGGCAATGGGCGGACAACTCTTTACCATGCAGCCGCATGCCGATTTACCTTGTTGGCGCTGTCTGTGGTCGGAAGAGGTGTTACCGAGCGGCAATTGCGATGCTTTGGGCGTGTTAGGTCCCGTACCGGCGACTTTAGGGCTTTGGCAGGCATTGGAAGCAATAAAACTCATCACGCGTTTTGCACCGCCGCTATCCAGCGAATTGCTGCAATATGATTTTGTTTCCATGCGGCAAATGCGCCTGCGCGTGGCAAAAGCGGCAGATTGCAATCATCACAAACAAACCGCCGATATGGTTGATGAAGCGGTATTTGAAGGCGATTTTGCCACCGCCAAAATGCAGGGCTTGCGCATTATCGATATCCGCAGCGCGGAAGAAATCGCGCAAAAACCTTTGCTGCAAGCCGATGACTGCATCCTGATGTCGGCTTTATTAGACAATCCCCTGCAATATATCGGCAGGCAAGAAGCGGTCTTGCTGGTCTGTGCGGCAGGGCAGCGCTCGCACAGCACAGCAACGCTCTTGCGCAAACAGGGATTTGCAGGCGTATCGGCATATCCCAAGGCGTGGTAATGCAAGACATCGCCCAGCATTGGCAGCAGGCTTTGCCGCCGCTACTCTTATCGCTGAAAGTGGCTACATGGGCAATCGGTATCAATCTTTGGCTGGGCATCGGCTTCGGTTATCTCTTGGCGCGGAAAAAATTTTGGGGACGCGAACTGCTCGATACGCTTTGCACCTTGCCGATGGTCTTGCCGCCGACCGTCTTAGGCTATTATCTCTTAGTCTTAGTCGGCAGCCGCAGCAACTTAGGGCAATGGCTGCGCAGCCACGACATTCAGCTGATTTTCACATGGCAGGGCGCAGTATTGGCGGCGGTAGTCGTTTCTTTTCCTCTGATTTTCAAACCGGCACGCGCCGCCTTTGAGCAAGTCGACCGTCAATACGAAGCGGCGGCGAAATGCTTGGGCATTTCCAATACGGCGGTTTTTTGGCGGATTACCCTGCCTTTGGCTTGGCGCGGTATCTTAGCCGGCATCTTGCTCGCCTTTGCCCGCGCTTTAGGCGAATTCGGCGCGACCCTGATGGTCGCCGGCAGCATTCCGCACAAGACGCAGATTTTATCCACCGCCATCTATGAAGCCGTGCAGGCAGGGCGCGACGGCGACGCGCATTTCTTGGTCGTGGTCGTCTCGCTGATTTGCCTAGCCGTATTGCTCAGCGTCAGCGCATTGGCAGGCGGAAAAGTGCCGCAGGACGGATTGAAATAATGCTGGATATCGCGCTGAAAAAACGTCTGCCCAACGGCTTGCAAATTGAAGCGACGCTGAAAAGCGATGTGGCGCGCAATGTCATTTTGGGCTTTTCAGGTAGCGGCAAAACCCTGTTTTTAAAGATGATAGCAGGTCTGCTGACGCCCGATGAAGGACATATCCGCGTGCAAGAGCGCGTATTCTTCGATTCAAGCACAGGCATCAACCTCAGCACCCAAGCGCGGCAAGTCGCCTATCTATTTCAAGATTACGCGCTTTTTCCGCATCTCACCGTGGCGCAAAACGTGGCATTTTCCCTGCGCCGCCGCTATTGGAATCCGCGCCGCCGTAGCAGCCAAGCATTAGCCGCGCAATGGCTAGCAAAGCTCGAAATAGCCGCCGTCGCCGACAGTTATCCTGCCCAACTCTCGGGCGGACAAAAGCAACGCGTCGCCTTAGCACGCGCACTGGTCAGCCAACCGCGCATATTGTTACTGGATGAACCCTTTTCCGCCTTAGATACCGCCTTACGCGCCAGAACTCGCCGCCTAGTCGCAGATTTGCAAAGCGAATACCGCATTCCTATGCTCTTAATCAGCCATGACAGCGAAGATGCGGACTATTTCGGCGATGCGCGCTTTCAAATGCAGCGCAACGGCGACCGCGCGTTTTTACAAACTATTTTAAAAGCTTGAATTTACAATCCAAGTGCAAAAAAAGAAGCATTCATAATAGAGTATAATTTTGTTCCCCAACAAAAAAGGACTCTTAAAATGAACGCTTCTTACCGACATCTTACACTTTTAGA
>NZ_JBXGGR010000015.1:0-15263 GCF_056855035.1 Suttonella sp. | reverse complement strand
TTTAACGGTGTAAGCAAAAATTTAGAATGGCATTTGAAAGAATGCGAATGGCGCTGGAAGCAGAGTATTGATGATTTAGAAAAACATTTATGGTCGCTTCTGCAATAAATTATACCAATCACCCTGCTAGTCTAGAGCCTTGTTAAGTGTTTCTATTGACTTTCTCATATTCTAAAAATAGAATAATTTCAAGTTTAAAATCAATAGAAGTCATCTATGAAAGAAAAAATATACATAATAATTATTTCGTTACTTTCACTTTTCAGCTCTATATCCTCCGCACATACAGTGTTTGCTCCTAATGGACAACCCATGATATTTGTTTGTTCTCGTTGTGGTTCTCTAGATGGAAATTGGCAATCTCCAATTGGAGATTTATGCACGTGGTGCTTCATAAAAATATTCGGCTTTCATCCTCTTTATTCTAAATAAATCAGATAGATATGATAAATAAGGCGGGAAAATTGTCTCCTCATGCCCTCATTGAATTTGATTTGATGATTAAAGGAGATAAGGATGTATCTTTTTTTTACGGTGAAATAGAGAACAATAGCAGTGTGGATAAAAGATTTTTTCACTTAAAACCAGAATATGGAATTGAAAAACTAGATAAAAAATCCGAGTTTCCCATCCATATTTTTTATAGAAAAGAAAAAAAATACAAAGCGTTATTTTTATTTAATATATTAGAAGCAACTCTCTTTAACAAAGATCAAATTTTCCTAAAAGAATTAGAGATTATTACAGGCAGTTTATTGGGATATTCTAAAGAAGATATAGAGTTATATCTTGAAAAAAATGGACTGAATTAATGAAAATTAATCAAAAAATTAGCCTGTTATCTCAAATATATCGATAACTACTAAAAAATCTCGTTAGCAGAAACTCACCGAGAGTAGCTCACGCTTTGCGTGGGAGCTGATAGGAATCCCCCTCCTTTAGGAAGGGGAGGAGGTCAATTGAGTAGAGAAAGCAGCTTCTCAAAGGAGTCGATTTGATAATCGGGCGTGGTTGCCAGATTGTTGATAAGCGCTTCGTTGTCGCAGTAGCCGTAGCTGACGAATAGGGTAGGGCAGCCGGCGGCTTTGGCGGAGAGCATGTCGTTGGGCGAATCGCCGACCATGAGGACTTGTTCGGGCGCAAGGTTGAAGTCTTTGGCGACGCCTAGGATTTGGTCGGGCGCAGGTTTGTGTACGGGTAGAGTGTCGCCGCCGTAAATGGCGCTGAAGTATTCGATGATGCCATAGTGTTCGAGGATTTTTCTGGCATGTCTTTCGATTTTATTGGTTACAAGGGCGATGCGGATGCCGCGTGCCTGCAAGGCGGCAAGGGTTTCTTTGACATGAGGGTAGAGTTGGGTGCGGTTAGTAAAATGTTCGCCGTAGTAGGCAATATGGACGGCAAGGGCTTCTTCAATTCGCGCTTCGTCGCGGTCGTTGAAATCGCCGGTTAGAGCGCGGTGTATCAGATGGGTAACGCCGTCGCCGATAAAGGTTTCAATCAGGCTTTCCGGCAGGGGCGGCATGCCGAAATGGGCGCGCACGGTGTTGGCGCTGTCGGCCAAATCGGGCAGGGAGTGGATAAGGGTGCCGTCAAGGTCAAAAGCAATCGCTTGGATGTTATTAAGCATAGATACTCACTTTCTTTTTTTTACATGAATGGCTTGTTTGATGGTGCTTTCGTCTAGTTCGTATAGCGCGCCGGCACGTCCAACAAGGAGAGGGTCAATACCGCTGATTGCGCGGCTGTTTTTTTCATCATAGTCCGTTTTTTGCAAGACGTAGCGCATGGCATTGAGCCGTGCGCGTTTTTTGCAGTTGGATTTAATCACTATCCACGGGCTTTCGGGGATGTCGGTATGATAAAACATGGCTTCTTTGGCGGCAGTGTAGGCGTCCCATTTGTCAACGGAGGCTTTGTCCATAGGGCTGAGTTTCCATTGTTTGAGCGGGTGGCCTTCGCGTTCTTTAAAGCGGCGGCGCTGTTCGTCTTGGCTGACGGAAAACCAGAATTTGATCAGCGTGATTCCGCTTTGAATCAATTGTTTTTCAAACAGCGGCGCCTGCTGCATAAATTGTTGGTATTCCTCGTCCGTGCAAAAGCCCATCACGCGTTCGACGCCGGCGCGATTGTACCATGAGCGGTCAAAGAGGACGATTTCTCCGGCGGTGGGCAGGTGCTGTACATAGCGTTGGAAATACCATTGCCCGCATTCTTGTTCGGTAGGTTTTTCCAAGGCGACGACGCGTGCACCGCGCGGATTGAGATGCTCCATAAAGCGTTTGATGGTGCCGCCTTTGCCGGCGGCATCGCGGCCTTCAAATAAGATGACGATGCGCTGTCCGCTGTCTTTGACCCATTTTTGCAGTTTGAGCAGCTCGACTTGCAGATGATATTTTTGTTTTTCATAGTTTTTGCGGCTCATGCGGTTTTTGTAGGGATAGACGCCTTCGCGCCAGTTTTCTACCAGCTCGTCGTCGGGGTTGTCTGCGCCGCTTTTATGTTCGTTTAATTGCTGATTGAGGGCTTCGCGCAGTTGCCCGAGATCGTCCGGCGAGGCTTCGTCTAAAATGGCTTGCAGACTTTCGCGAATAAATTGCGGGTCTTTGTCTTGCAAAATATCGCTTAAAGCGCCAGCGGTGCGGATTTGGGCGCGTAGGGTTTTGCTGATGACTTCATGGTCGGCGGGGTTGTCATTGCTGCGTGCATGAATCGCTTCGATATTCTGCATGCCGGTTTTTTTGCTCATGACTGCTCCTTTGCTGTGGAGAGGGCAGTGTAGCAAATCGCTTTTGCCGGTAAAGCGTTTTTTTCAGGAAATATTGCTGTATTTGATAATTTTTCAAACGCAATTGCAAAATTGATGCAAAACCTCAATCTTTGCGGTAAGGTATCGCCCTTTCACATTAGAAAAAGACGATATAGAGGCATGAACGAGGCATTATCCGCAAGCGCGCCGCTGCTGACGGTGCGCGATTTACAAGTCAGTTATCCTTCGCGGCACGGGCGTTTCGATGCCGTGAAAGCGGTGTCTTTCGATTTATACGCAGGCGAGATTTTAGGCATTGTCGGCGAGTCCGGTGCGGGCAAATCCACGATTGGCAATGCGATTGCCGGTTTGCTGACGCCGCCGGGCTATGTGGCGGGCGGCGAGGTGTTTTTAGACGGCAAGAATTTGCGCCGCTTATCCGAGAATGAATTGCGGCGTTTGCGCGGTAAGGATATCGGCTTTATTTTCCAAGACCCAATGACTTCCCTAAATCCGCTGTTGACGATCGGCGAGCAATTGATGGAGCCGATGCTTCTGTATCTGCCGCTGACGGCGGCGCAGGCGCGGCAAAAAGCGCTGGAATTATTAGCGGCGGTGGGCATCAGCGAGCCGGAAGTGCGTATGGGGCAATATCCGCATCAGTTTTCGGGCGGTATGCGTCAGCGCGTAGTCATTGCGATTGCTTTGGCGACCGAGCCGAAATTCGTGATTGCCGATGAACCGACTACGGCTTTGGATGTGTCGATTCAAGACCAAATTCTGCAATTGCTGCGCAAGCTCTGCCGCGAGCAGAATGTGGGCTGTATTTTGGTTACGCACGACATGGGCGTGGTGGCTTCGGTAACCGACCGCGTGATGGTGACTTATCGCGGTGCTTTGATGGAAATCGGGGCGACGGAGCAGGTGCTGCGCCGTCCGCAGCATGATTACACCAAAAGTCTGATTTCTGCCGTGCCGCTTTCTACGCATAAAATCTCGCGTTTCCCGTTGGTTACCTATATCGAAGCCGGTACGGAGCATCAGCAGGCGGTGTTGGATTTGCAAAGCCATTGGCTGGGGCAGAAAGAAGCGGTGCAGGCGGCGGATTATGCTGACGGTATTTTGCAGGTGCGCGATGTCTCGCTGCGCTTTTGTACCCGCCATTCTTTGTTCCCGAGCAAACGCCGCTATGTGCAGGCGGTCAATCAAGTTAGCTTTTCGATTGCCAAAGGCGAGAGTTTCGGCTTGGTAGGCGAATCCGGCTCGGGCAAATCGACCATTGCCCGCATTATCACGGGTTTATATGCACCCGATAGCGGACAAATTATCTTTGAAGACCGCGATTTAACGGCTTTAAGCAGCGAAAAAGCGCGTCTGCCCTATCGCCGCGAAATGCAAATGGTCTTCCAAAACCCTTATTCTTCGCTTAATCCGCGTATGAAAGTCAAAGACATCATTGCCGAGCCGATGCTCTTCCATCAATTGGCGGATAGCGCCCAAGCGCGGCAGGTGGTGCAGGATTTGATTGATTATGTCGGGCTGTCCAAAAATGCCGGCGACAAATATCCGCATGAATTTTCCGGCGGGCAGCGGCAGCGGATTTCGATTGCCCGAGCCCTTGCCACGCGTCCGCGCCTGCTGATTTGCGATGAACCCACTTCCGCCTTGGATGTGTCAGTGCAGGCGCAAATTCTAAATCTGCTCAAAGATTTGCAGTCGGAATTAGGCTTGACGATGCTCTTTATCAGCCATGATTTGCCGGTCATACGACAAATGTGCGACCGCATCGGCGTGATGAAATTCGGACAATTGCTCGAAATCGGCGACAGCGACCGCATTTTCGAGCAGGCGGAAAACGACTATACGCGCGAATTGATTGCCCTCATGCCGCGTTTTGAACAAACCAGCCCTGCTGGACTGTAACCACTACTTCAATAGGAGACAACATGAAGAAGACCTTACTCAGCGCTGCTATGGCGGCTTCATTCCTTTCATGGGCGCAGGCGGCGGATATTACCATCGCTTATGATTCCGACCCTGTATCTATGGACCCGATGGAGCAATTGTCCAACGGCACTTTGCAAATGGCGCACATGATTTTCGAGCCATTGGTGCGCATCAGCGCCGATTTGGAACCGCAGGCGCGTTTGGCGGAAAAATGGGAATATCTCGATCCTGAAAATCCGACCGTGATGCGTTTTTATTTGCGCAAAGACGTGAAATTCCACAGCGGCAATCCCTTTACTGCCGATGATGTGATTTTCAGCTTTAACCGCGTTAAAACCTCCGCCGATTTCAAAGGTTTGTATGAATCTTATGAAGGCATGGAAAAAGTCGATGATTACACCGTCGATTTGAAATTTAAACAGCCTTATCCGCTGGTGCTGAACAATATTTCCTACCTCTTTATCATGGACAGCAAGCACTACAGCGGCAATGACGACAAAGGTCGCGCCAAAGATTTATTGGAAAAAAGCACCGGCACTTTCGCCTCGACCACGCCTTCCGGCACCGGTCCGTTCAAATTAGACAGCCGCACGCAGGGACAACGCAGTGTCTATAGCGCTTTCGGCGATTATTGGAACAAAGCTAATCGCGGCAATGTCGATAAAATCACGCTGGTAACGATTAAAGAAAACGCCACACGCTTATCCGCCTTGCTTTCCGGCGATGTGGACTGGATTTATCCTGTGCCGCCGACCGATGTGGAGCGCATTCAAAAATCAGACAAACATCAGCTTTTATCATTAGCCGGCGACCGCCTCATCGCCATTCAGATGAACCAAAACGCGGTGCCTGAATTCAAAGATGTGCGTGTGCGTCAAGCGGTGGTCCATGCCGTGAACAGCGAAGGCATTGTGGAAAAAATCATGCGCGGCAACGGCACGGCAGGGGCGCAATTCTCGCCTGAAGGCTATAGCGGCTATCATCCTGATTTAAAACCACGCTTCGATTTGAAGGAAGCCCAAGCGCTGATGAAAGCGGCAGGCTTAGAAAAAGGCTTTAGTGTCAGCATGATTTCGCCTAATGATCGTTACGTAAATGATGAAAAAATTGCGCAAACTGTTTCTGCAATGCTGGCAAAAATCAATGTGAAAGTGAATTTAAATACTATGCCTAAAGCGCAATATTGGGATGAATTCAACAAATGCGCCGCCGGCTTACAGCTTGTGGGTTGGTCGTCCGATACCGGCGATTCTGCCAATTACAGCGAATTTTTAACCATGACGCGCGATGCCGACACCGGCATGGGACAATACAACTGTAACGGCTACAGCAATCCGAAGCTCGACGAGTTGGTGCGCCAAGCCAATGTCGAAATTGATATTGAAAAACGTAACGCCCTGCTGCGGGAAGTGGCGCAAATCGAATTCGACGATGCGGTCGTGATTCCCCTGCATTGGGAAAACCTCAATTGGGGCATGAGCAAACGTTTTGAAAATTTTGAAGAAATCGTCAATTTGAAAAACTACCCCTATTGGGAAGAACTCAAAGTGAAAGAATAAGTCTTTCCACTTTATCCGCCTGTCGTAAGACAGGCGGATTTTTCCCTTTTTGACCTTAAAGAACGCTATGTTGACTTTTTTGCTTAAACGCCTCGCGCAATTACTGATTGTGATGCTGGCAATTTCCTTTATCGCCTTTGCTATTCAAAGCAAATTGGGCGATCCTGTGGCGCAGATGTCGGGCATGATGACTTCCAATGCCGAAAAAGAACTGCTGCGCGAACGCATGGGGCTGAACGATCCCTTCCTGACCCAATACGGACGCTATCTTAGCAATATCGTTACTGCCGGCGATTTCGGCGACAGCTATTTTTTAAAACGCCCCACCTTAGAACTGATTTTGCAGGCGCTGCCCGCCACCTTGGAATTGGTGCTGGCAAGCTCCTTTATCGTCATCGGCTTATCCATTCCCTTGGGCATTTACGCCGCCATTCATCCGCGCAATTGGCTGACTAAAATCATCATGGGCATTTCAACGGTCGGCATCTCCATACCGGTATTTTTGACCGCGATTTTATTGCTCTTTGTCTTCTCGCAATGGCTGGGCTGGCTGCCTTCTTACGGACGCGGCGAAACGGTGGTATTTTTCGGCGGCGCTTTGAGCTTGGGCATTCTGACATGGGACGGCTTTTTGCATCTCATTTTGCCGGCGATTGCCTTATCCACCATCATGCTGCCGCTGTTCATCCGCTTGGTGCGCAGCGAAATGATGGAAAGTTTGGGGCAGGAATACATCCGCTTTGCCCGCGCCAAAGGCTTGCCCAAACGCAAAATTTATTACCGCCACGCCCTGAAAAACACCATGTTGCCGGTAATTACCGTCGGCGGCGTGCAATTAGGCACGATGATTGCCTACACCATTCTTACAGAACGCGTGTTCGAATGGCCGGGCATGGGCAATTTATTCCTTGAAGCGATTAACCGCGCCGATATTCCTTTGATTACCACCTATATCGTCTTTGTAGGATTTATTTTTGTGATGACCAATACCATTGTGGATTTAATTTACGGACTGATTGATCCGCGCGTCAGCATCGGCGGAGGCAAGGCAAAATGAAAGCATTCTTAGCCAGCGATTTTTTCTATTATTTCAAGCGCGATAAAGTTGCGATTTTGTCCTTCCTGATTTTATTCGGCATGATTGTCTTGGCGTTTTTCGCGCCCGTCTTGGCGCCGCACAATCCCTATGATTTGGCGACCATCGACATCATGGATTCAGAGTTGCCGCCGCTGGGCTTGGACGGCGCGGAAAGCCGCTTCCTACTCGGCACGGACGAGCAGGGACGCGATATGCTCTCCACCATGATGTACGGACTGCGCACCTCTCTGACCATCGGCATTTTCGCCGTTGCTCTGCAAATGCTGCTGGGGGTCGTCATCGGTTTGCTCGCCGCCTATTACGGCGGTTGGCTGGACAACCTCCTGATGCGGGTTGCCGATATTCAGTTGTCTTTCTCCACCTTGATGGTTGCCATCATCATTTCCGCGATTTTCAAAACCGCCTTCGGCACGGCGTTTTTTGCCGCCCATGCGGTCAGCATCTTGGTCATCATTATCGGCATTTCCGAATGGCCGCAGTATGCGCGCACCATCCGCGCCACCGCTTTGGCGGAAAAAAGCAAAGAATATGTGGAAGCGGCGAAAGTCATGGGTTTCAGCTCGCCGCGGATTATGTTCCGCCATATGCTGCCCAACTGCCTCTCGCCGATTTTAGTCATTTCCACTGTGCAAATCGCCAATGCCGTGATGAGCGAAGCCGCCTTATCCTTCTTAGGCTTGGGTATGCCGCCCGACAAACCCTCGCTGGGGTCCTTGATTTCCAA
Organism: Suttonella sp.; assembly: GCF_056855035.1. Lineage (NCBI taxonomy): Bacteria > Pseudomonadati > Pseudomonadota > Gammaproteobacteria > Cardiobacteriales > Cardiobacteriaceae > Suttonella > Suttonella sp. The sequence continues at coordinate 7,185 of NZ_JBXGGR010000015.1, read as the reverse complement.
CGGCTTTGAATATATTAGCAGCGGTTCGTGGTGGATTACGCTCTTTCCGGGCATTGTCTTGGTCGTGCTGACCTTAAGCGTCAATCTGCTTGGCGACTGGCTGCGCGATGTCTTTAATCCCAAATTGTATAAAGGTTAGCATATGAATCTGATGGACAGCTTAGGCAAACAGGCCAAAGCGGCAGCCCCCTTGATTGCCGCCGCCTCCACCGCACAGAAAAATCGGGCTTTGCAGCATTTGGCGCAGGAATTGGAAGCACAGGCGCAGCACATCTTGGCGGTCAATGCACAGGATATGCAGGCGGCAGGCGAAAAAGGCTTGGATGCAGCTTTGGCAGAACGTCTGGAACTCAATCCCAAGCGTATTGAAAGCATGATTGACGGCGTGCGGCAAATCGCCGCCTTGCCCGATCCCATCGGCGAAATTGCGGCCATGAAAACCAATGCCAAAGGCTTGCAAGTGGGCAGAATGCGCGTGCCGCTGGGCGTTATCGGGATTATTTACGAATCGCGTCCCAATGTGAGCATCGATGCCGCCGCCCTGTGCCTGAAATCGGGCAATGCCGTGATTTTGCGCGGCGGCTCGGAAGCCCTGAATACCAATCTGGTCTTGCAAGACTGCATTGAGCGCAGTTTGCAGGCGGCGGATTTGCCAATCGCTGCCGTGCAGATGATTAAAGACAGCGACCGTCGCCATGTGCAGGATTTGCTGCAAGCGGCGGATTATGTCGATGTGCTGATACCGCGCGGCGGCAAAGGCTTGGTCAAACTGGTCAGCGAGCAGGCGCGCATGCCCGTAATTAAGCATTTGGACGGCATCTGCCATATCTATGTGGACAAAGCGGCAGATATGGGCAAAGCATTGCGCATCGTCGATAACGGCAAAACTTACCGCTACGGCATCTGCGGTGCCACCGAAACCCTGCTGGTACATCAAGACATCGCTGCTGCCTTCCTGCCGCAGATTGCGGAAATATTTGCCAGTAAAGGTGTGGAAATCCGCGGCTGCGAGCAAACTTGTCGCCTCCTACCGCAAGCCAAAGCCGCCGTCGAAGAAGATTGGCGCAGCGAATATCTCGGATCTATCATCAGCGTGAAAATCGTCGCCGATATCGACAGCGCCATCGCGCATATTGAAGCCTACGGCTCACATCACACCGATGCGATTGTGACGGAAAACCTCGCCTCCGCGCAGCACTTCCTGCGTCAAGTGGATTCCGCCAGCGTGATGCTCAATACGCCGACCTGCTTTGCTGACGGCTATGAATACGGATTGGGCGCGGAAATCGGCATCTCAACCGATAAAATTCATTGGCGCGGGCCGGTGGGATTGGAAGGCTTGACCAGCCAGAAATTCATCATCATCAGCGACGGGATTACGCGTTAGGCGCAAAATTTGCTATCATGCACCGACATTTTTAACTTAAAACATTATGACACAAGCATTAAAAGACATCGTCAATCATAGCCTTGAAGAATTAAAGGCAGTGGAAATTCAAATCATCGACCTCAAAGGCAAAGCCGATTTTGCCGATTATATGGTTATTGCCAGCGGTACTTCCGACCGTCATCTGCATGCTATGGCAGGCAAAGTGCAGGATGATGCCAAAGCCGCCGGTTTTCCTGTCTTGGGTGTAGAAGGGGAAGACAGCCGCGATTGGGTATTAGTCGATTTGGGCGATATCATCGTGCATCTGATGCGCCCTGAAACACGGCAACTTTATGCGTTGGATAAATTGTGGTCTTTACCGCCGAAAAGGAGCGAATAAAGATTCAGCGGTAAAGATGTTTTATTATGAGGTGTATTTATCATGAAAACTTATCTAAAACCTATAATTCTAGCGAGTTTTGCTTTTTGCACTTTAATTGCTCAATCTCAAGAAGTGATTAAAGTTGCCACCACAGGCAAGACGTTACCGATGACATTTAAAGATGAAATCGGTTTATTTACGGGTTTAGATGTGGAATTAATTAGCCGTATTGCAGAGTTAGAAGGATTAAAACCAGAATTTATGCAAGCACAATGGGCTGATTTATTCAAAGGAGTTGAAGAGAAACGCTTCGATATTGCGGTGGCTGGTATTTCTTATACTGATGAACGTAATGAAAAATATGCTTTATCTGAACCCTATTTGCTTAATCCTGCTTCTATTTTAGTAACACAAAAACATAGCGAAGTGCAAGCACTAGCCGATTTAGCGCCGCTGCGTGTAGGGATTATGAAAGGCAGCAAGCATAAACAAGCCTTAGAAGCGGTTGGTGTGCAGAATGTACAAGAAATTAGCGGCACATTCCCTTTATTTAAAACACTAGCACAAGGCAAAGTAGATGCGATTTTGCATGACCGTATTATTTTAGAATATTTGTCGATTGCTTATGCGAATGATAAATTGAAATTTAGGGTTGTGCCTTATGAAGCCGAAAGCGAACCTAGTGCCAAATTAGTGGTGGTCATGGCAAAAGGAAATAGTGCTTTGCAGGAAAAAGTTAACCGCGGTATTGAGCGATTGAAATCCAGCGGCGAATTGGAAAAAATTAAAGATAAATGGCTTAATTTTAAAAAAGCTCTAGACTAGCAGAGTGATTGGTATAATTTATTGCAAAAGCGACCATAAATGTTTTTCTAAATCATCAATACTCTGCTTCCAGCGCCATTCGCATTCTTTCAAATGCCATTCGAAATTTTTGCTTACGCCGTTAAATTTTGCAAGCCTTCTTTTGGTAAAACTCCAAAAACTTTCTATACCGTTGATGTGTCTGCTGCCATAAGCAAATTCATTTTGTCCGTGATTAACCCGCAAATGCTTGCTATAGTCAAGGAATTCAAAAAGAGTTACAATTTAAACACATCTCGCTGTACTCTCTGCGCTACCTGTTAGCAGCATTACTGTACCACTTTTTCATTTCTTTGACTATATAACCCATATCAACCAATCCGCCATATCCACGCCAACTGTCAGAATAGATGACGCTGTCCAAGCTGACTTTACCCAGTATAATGTCTTGCAAGGTCTGCTTCTTACAATCAGGAACGATTTCCGTATAAACCCTGCCCTGATGTTCGAATATACCGAATACAGGCTGTTTCAACGTTCCTCTGCCGCGTTTGAGCTTGCCATGAAAGCCTCGTTGCCGCCTAGCGCCAAAATAACTTTCATCGACTTCTATGCTTCCATAGAGTTGTTCCTTAAGTTCACTCTGATGGCGATAGATTTCCTGATGAAAGATGTTGTACCAATGATTGATGGCATTGCGATTAAAACCAGTCAGCAAAGCGGTTTTTGAGGCTTCAATATCGGCACAAAAGTGTCGAATAATTTTTTTGAGATGATATGTGCTTAATTTACTGTTGTATCTCATTTTTCTAGTCTAACAGAGTGATTCTGCTAGTCTAGAGCCTAATATAATAGTCCAAATGATATGGGCTTAAGTTCTTATCCTCAGAATTGAGCGGATACTTCGGGCATTTAGCATTTATGCTTGATCAAAATGCTGCCACAAATACGGCGCAATCCGCACCTTATCGATAAATACCGCCTCACTGACAAATTGCGGCGCAGATAGCAGTGCCGCAATTTGATCCGCCACTAAAGGCGCAAATGCCAATTTGGTCGGATACGCCGTAATATCCTTGCCGTTTTGCGTCACGGTCGGCAAATCAGGACGTTTGCCGCCTGCTGCACCTTCTGCGCGATTAAGCGCCACGCAAATATAACGGCTGTCATCATTAATATAAGACAACAGCTGCGCATCTTGCGCCCACCACGGCAAAGTCTCTAACAATAGGCGACGAACTGCCGCGATCTGTGCATCTCTTTCGCGCCCCACGCCTTCCTCCGCAGGCTGCCCGCCAATCCAATATACCTTATCGCCCTCTGCCTGCTGCCAATCAAACACATGTGTCGTAATCGTGATTTTGGGTTTGTCGCTCATGCCTAAACAATGCCCAAAAATGTCAGGCACAGATTGCGGCAGACGCAAAGCCACCATATTTAAGGGACGAATTTGCTGCGAAGCCGCGCTTAATTCGCCATTCGCCTCGCCTGCCGTGTAAATCCAATGTGTCGGCAAAAATTGTCTGTCGCCGATGAATAAGACATCGCCGTCGCGCTGCCAATTTGCGTCAGTTAATATAAAATCGGCATATTGCTCGACAAAACAATGCAGTACAGACACGATATCCAAGACGGGCTCTACCAAAGCATAAGCATGACCGCCAAAATGCGGCGGTAAAAATGCAGGCAATTCCGTATCGTCTAAACGCTGCATGCGGCTGCGCATCAATTTGCCGGCAAAAAAAGCCGTTAATTTTCCGCCGGCTGCCTGAGTCGTCCATAAATACTGATGCGCGGAAAGTATATTGGCAGCGGATAAATCCGCCGCTTCTTTGCCCTGCAAAGCCGCCTGCCAACGCGCCGGCATTTGCGCAATCGCTTGTGCTGCACCGGTCAAACTGCCTTGCAGCGCGTATTTTGTCCCGCCGTGAATAATCCCTTGACTAGCTAAAGTTTGTTTGGCGCCAAGCCCCTCGCGTTCTAGTAAAATCGCGGCATAACCGCCTGCGCGCAAAGCCGCCAAAGTCCATAAACCTGCAATCCCGCCGCCAATAATTACTGCATCAAGCCTTTGCATAGCCCATCCTTTCGCTTAAAAAGCGCATCATAGCATCATTTTTCGACACTCTTTTTTGTCACTGCATTCAAAAACAGTACAAAATGTCATTAAGTTGGTATCTATAGTCGGAGAAGTGAAAAAGTAGTACAAGGCGGCGAGCCGCAGACAGTACAAAAGCGTACGGCAAGGCGAGCCAAGGCCGTAATACTTTTCAATTCTTTGACTATACTGCCAATGCTTCGACAAAGAGAAGCAAATACAATGGACATTTTAGGTGAAAGATGGGCGGCAAAAGCGTAGCATGTCAAAATAAAAATTTTTAAGTAGTTGAATTAAAATATAAAAATAAACTTGGCACGCGTAAGGCGTAAGTATGTTTGCTAGGTAACTAGCTTCAAACAAGTAGTTAATTTAAATTTGTAAATGTATTAATTCTCTAGGAGAGAAAAATGAAAAAATCAATTCAAAAAGGTTTCACCCTTATCGAGCTCATGATCGTTATCGCTATCATCGGTATTTTGGCTGCTATCGCACTGCCTGCATACCAAGACTACATTGCTCGTACACAAGCTACTGAAGGTTTCAAAGCAACTTCAGGTATTCAATCTGATATCGGTGTTATCTATGCTGATAAAAATGAATTGCCAAGTGGTGATGTTGAGCCATTGAAAACTTCTTTAGAAAATTTAGGCGGTAAATATTTTGCTAAAGGTTCCGTTACAGTAGCTAGTGGTGTTATTACTATCCCATTCTCTTCAGGCGCTAATAAGGATAAAAATATGACTTTGACTCCAGATGCAAATAACGCCAATGGGCAAATTCAAAAATGGACTTGCGCTGGTACAATCGAAAAATCTCGTTTGCCTTCTTCTTGCCAATAATCAATAAATTGATAAAAATGCCCTGTTTGCAGGGCATTTTTTATTGGAGATTTTTAATGAAAAAAAATTCTCGCCATAATCAAAAAGGCTTTACCTTAATAGAGCTGATGATAGTTATTGCAATTATAGGTATTTTGGCTGCATTAGCATTGCCGGCGTATCAAGACTATATTGCCCGTACTCAGGCGACAGAAGCATTAATAGTAACATCTGGCGTGAGAAATGATATTGGCGTCAGTTATTGGCAATCTGGACGTTGGCCTAATAGTAGCGATCCGATAGTAGAATCAGTGGCAAAAATTGACGGTAAGTATTTTGATGCTCAAGATATTGTGCTTGCTCCCGATAGGGGCGAATTGACAGTCAGTTTTAGAACTGGGGCTAATGCCGGTAAAAATGTTGTTTTGACGCCAATTGGTAATGGCATCAATCGGCAAATTATTACATGGGTATGTTCAGGTAGCGTTGGGGCGGCTCGTTTGCCTTCAACCTGCCAATCTAGCCCTTAATTTTTCACAAATAAAGGTATTGTAAATTCTGCCAGTTTTGTTGATATAATTAGCAAAACTGGTATTTTTTGGTGATGAAATGTTATTTCGATTAAAAGCTTTTAGTATCCATTTATTGATCTCTTTGTTAATTGCACTGATATCTTTGATCGTAGTTTATTTTTGCTGGTATCCTTCGCCCTTGGCTAAGACTTTTGAAGTTGGTCATGTGTTTTTATTGCTGCTGGTGGTAGATACGACATTAGGTCCTTTGCTTACGTTTCTTGTGGCTAAGCAAGGAAAGAAAACCCTAAAAATGGATCTGGCAATCATTGGTTTATTACAGTTCAGTGCCTATCTTTATGGTATATATCACATTGCAGTAGGACGCCCAGCATGGATTGCTTTTAATCAGAGCCGATTTGAAGCCGTTTCAGTAAATGCGCTTCATTTTCCAGAGGTAAACAAAGACTTACCTAAAGTATCTTTTTTCAAACCGCAATGGACTGCTGTGCGAGCACCAAAAGATGAGCAGGAAAGAAATGATTGGTTATTTATAGAGCTTCAAGAGCTTATTTCTCCGGCTGCACGTCCTGAATTATATGTTCCTTTAGAGGGGATGTGGACGCAAATTTTAGAAAAATCCCTTGCTTTAGATGAGCTTAATAAACGCAATACAAAAGAAGAGATAGAAACAGTCTTGCAAAAATATCCGGAGGCAGATGCTTATCTTCCTTTGCTTACGCCAATGGATGTGATATCCGTATTGATTAATAAAGAATCTAAAGAAATTATTGCAATTGTAGATTTGAAATCAGATTAATTATAGTCGATTCATAACAAATATGAATATTATGATTTTTAACTTTAGCTTAGGCGTTTATGCCAGAAAGCACACGCCATGACAAATTGTATTGGATATAAATTCCTAATTTACTAATTTATAAAGAAGTAGGTCGGGTTCTTGAATCCGGCAAATTGATATTTTAGGGTTAATGGACATTTTGGGTGGTTTTTCAGAGAGACCCCCCACTTAATGGACAAAATGGGTGTTTATGAACAAGTTAATTGGATAAATAATCCATAATAAACTGTATCTTATGCTCACGATTTAAGCCACGATGACATCGCAAAACATCCTTTAAACGCGCAATATGACTTTCTGCCAAATTGCTTATTTTTGGGATTGCCAACTCGGGATA
>NZ_JBXGGR010000107.1:0-5075 GCF_056855035.1 Suttonella sp. | reverse complement strand
ATGATTTTGTCTGCCATCTTTTTTGACCTGTTTTGAGCCACAGAAAAAGCATTTTTTGTGTTCAAAGCTTTTGACCTCGCTAAAAGCCTTACAGAATAAGGCTTTTCAAACTTTTTAGCACCTAAAATGTCCCTTTGCCCTCAAAAAGAGTTACAGTTTTGATTCATTTTGCTGTACTCTCTATAATGCTCGCAGCTTGATATTTTGTGTCACTTTTTCAGTTCTTCGACTATATAGTCAAAGAAATGAAAAAGTGGTACAGTAATGCTGCTAACAGGTAGCGCAGAGAGTACGGCGAGATGTGTTTAAATTGTAACTCTTTTTGAATTCCTTGACTATAACATGACAATTCAAGACAAAATTAATCATTTTTCAGTCGGATAAGTCGGATACCTTATCCGACATTTTATGATTAAAAACATTGGCTTAAATCATGGATTTGTCGGATTTAAGAATTTGACCTACATCGGAAATTTTATCTCGTAAAAACAATTGATTAAATTATGAGTTTATCGGATTCAAGAATCCGATTCGAGTCGGTTTTTATCGCAGCGGAAAAATGCCAATTTTTCAGACAACATTTTCTGTGCTTTCAGTCTATAGTCAAAGAAATCAAAAAGTATTACAGCGTTGGCTCGCCTTGCCGTACGCTCTTGTACTGTCTGCGGCTCGCCGCCTTGTACTACTTTTTCACTTCTCCGATTATAGTATCCGACATTTTTATTTTGCGAAAACAATTGATTAAATTACGATTAGCTATAGTCCAACAGAGTAGTTTTGCAGTCTGGTGCCAAGTATAAATTCCACTTCTCCGACTATAACCCTCTAAGACACCGCAATATCGTATTGCCCTTTGTCGTAACTGGGATCGCTTTGCAGGCGGATTGGGGTTTTGAGCAGGATTTGCAAATCCGAGAAGGTCAGCGATTCTTCTTCGCGGATGAAGTCAATAAAGGCGGGGGCGGCAATGACGGTTAGCTGTTTGGGCGCGTATTCGCGTACTTCTCGCATCAAATCACGAAAGAGTTCATAGACTTGGGTTTCGATGGTTTTCACATAGCCGCGTCCGCCGCAGCTTGGGCAGGGTTCGCACATGACTTGGCGCAGACTTTCGCGCGTGCGTTTGCGAGTCATTTCGATGATGCCCAGCGGCGAGATGGGGCTGATGGTGTATTTGCTTTTGTCTTTGCCCAGCGCCGAGAGTAAGGCTTCCATCACGCCTTGCTGATGCTGGCTGTCATTCATGTCGATGAAATCAATCATGATAATGCCACCGAGATTGCGCAGGCGCAGTTGGCGTGCAATGGCTTTCGCCGCCTCAAGATTGGTTTTGTAGATGGTGTCTTCCTGCGAGAGTTTGCCGACAAAGCCGCCGGTGTTCACATCAATGGTGGTCATGGCTTCGGTTTGGTCGATAATCAGATAGCCGCCCGATTTGAGGGCGACATGGCGGTCTAGGGATTTTTCGATTTCTTCTTCAATGCCGTAGCGTTCAAAGAGGCTGCGGTCGCTGTCGTAAAAATTCAGGCGATCCGCCATTTCCACAAGGAAATTGCCGGCAAATTGCGCCATGTGGCTATAAGCAATGGCATCGTCAACGGTTACGCGGATAACGTTCGGCGAGACATAATCGCGCAGCACTTTTTGATACAGCGGCAAATCGCCGTAAATCAGTGCGCCGGATTTGGCATTGCGGTAGGTATCTAAAATCGCTTCCCAAACGCGGTGCAGATATTGCATATCGGCGCGCATCGCCCAGATATCGGCGCTTTCGATGGCGGTGCGCACGATAAATCCGCCCTGCTGCCCCTGATGAAAGCCCAGCATTAAATCACGCAGGTTCCGCCGCTGCGCTTTAGAGGCGATTTTAATCGATACGCCGATATCATCGGCATTGGGCAGATAGACTAAAAAGCGCGAGGGAATGGAAATTTCGGTGGTCAAGCGCGCGCCTTTGGTGCCGATAGGGTCTTTCAGCACTTGCACCAGCAGGCTTTGCCCTTCGTAAAGCAAATCGCTAATGCGCTGCGCCTCGGCTTGCGCGCCGTTGCGTACGATGTTTTTCATATGCAAAAAGCCGGCGCGTTCCATACCGATATCGATAAATGCCGCGTCCATGCCCGGCAAAACGCGCTGTACTTTGCCTTTGTAAATATTGCCCACGATGCCGCGCCGCCGCTCGCGCTCCACCATCACATCCTGCAATACGCCGTCTTCCATAATCGCTACGCGCGTTTCATAAGCGGTATGATTGATGAGAATTTCCACGCTTACATCAGGCGGTGGCGGCGGTAAAGTGATGGGAATCAGCGAGTTCATGCAAAATCCTTATGGGCGGGCGAAGGGCATAATGCCAAAGGTGTGCAGTGTGGCACAAACCGCAGCAATCGGCAAACCGACCACAGTATAAAAATCGCCCTCGATTTTCTCCACCAATACCGCTCCCTGCCCTTGAATCGCATAGGCTCCCGCCTTGTCTGCACCTTCGCCGCCATCCACATAGGCTTGCAATAGAGCAGCGGAGGAATGGCGCATATAAACGCGTGCGATATGGGTTTCGCTCAAGCATTGCGCGCCTTTTTGTATTGTTACAGCGGTGGCGACTTGGTGCATGCGTCCGTTCATAGCGCTCAGCATGGCAAGCGCCTGCGCCGCATCACGCGGTTTGCCCAGCAATTGTCCTTCCAGAATACCGATGGTATCCGCCGCCAAGACCCATTGTTCGGGATATTGGCGTGCCACCGCCGCCGCTTTTTCCTGCGCCAGACGCTCTACCGTTTGCAAAGGGCTTTCTTGCGGCAAGGGACTTTCATCAATATCGGCGACGACAATGCGATGCGCAATGCCGACTTGCCGCAGTAAGGCACTGCGCCGCGGCGAGGCAGAAGCTAAAATGATACTCATGGCGACACCTGCAAAGAAAAAGTCACCGGACCGTCATTGATTAATGCCACCTGCATATCCGCGCCGAATTGTCCCGTTTGCGTGGCAGGATGCAGGCTGCGCACATAATCGCAAAAACGCGCAAACAACAGTTCCGCCAATGCCGGTGCCATGGCAGGGTCAAAACCTGCACGATTGCCCTTGCTCGTATTCGCCGCCAAAGTAAATTGCGATACCAGCAGCACTTCGCCGCCAATCTGCCCCACATTCAAATTCATTTTGCCTTCGCTGTCGCTAAACAAGCGGTAATTGAGCACTTTCTGCGCCAATTTTTCCGCCTGTGCCCAGCCATCCTGCTTTTCTATGCCGACCAAAACCAATATTCCCTGTCCGATAGCGGCAATTTCCCGCCCATCGACCGTCACGGAAGCCTGCCGCACACGCTGCACCAATCCAATCATCACACGCTCAACATTCAAATAAAAATGGCATAATAGCGCAGAATTCACACAGGAGCCTCCCCATGTCGCTTATCGGCCGCCATCTGCTGTCCATCGACAGCCTCAACCGCGCAGAACTTGAAGAATTGCTGGCAATTGCCAAACGCCTCGAACCGGTCGCCAAACGCCAAATGCGCTGCGACGTGCTGCAAGGCGCGGTGCTTGCCAATCTCTTCTTTGAAGCCAGCACCCGCACCCGTATGAGCTTTCACACCGCCTTCGCCCGCTTGGGCGGCGCCGTTGTCGATACCACGGGCTTTACCTTCTCTTCGCTCTCCAAAGGCGAATCCCTAGAAGACACCGCCCGCGTCATCGCCGGCTATGCCGATATCATCGCCATGCGCCACCCCGAAGAAGGTTCGGTCGCGCAATTTGCCGCCCCAATCAATGTACCGGTCATCAATGCCGGCGACGGCGCCGGCGAACATCCCTCGCAAGCCCTGCTGGACTACTACACCATCAGCAAAGAATTCGAACGGCTGGACAAAAGCATAGACGGCATGAGCATCGCCATGGTCGGCGATTTGAAACACGGGCGCACCATCCATTCGCTCTGCAAACTGCTTTCTCTGTTTAATAACATCAAATTCCGCTTTATCGCGCTGGATAATCTGCGCGCACCGGCATCCTTAATCGCCCTGCTTAAAACGCGCGGACATGAAGTACGCGAATGCGACAGCTTGGCGGCAGGACTGCCGCATAGCGACGTTATCTACGCCACCCGCATACAGCGCGAACGCATACAAGGCGGCGAAGAAATGGAAGGCTACGGCGAACAATTCCGCCTCAATGCCGCCGCCATCGCTCGACACGCCCAGCTCGACACCGTCATCATGCACCCCCTGCCGCGCGACAGCCGCGAAGGCGCATTTGATTTAGCCACCGACCTCGACCGCCTGCCGCAACTTGCCATCTTCCGTCAAGCGGACAATGGCGTTACCATGCGCATGGCGATTTTCGCCGCCATCCTCGGCGTGGCGGACAGATTAGAAGAACACTTCGCACCGCTCACACTCTACCGCCCAGCAAGACTCTCCGACCACGACGCCGATTTTTACACTTTCGACTAAGGACAAAACCATGTACATGATTACCGCCATCATCAAACCCTTCAAACTCGACGACGTGCACGAAGCCCTCTCCGAAATCGGCGTGCATGGCATCACCGTAACCGAAGTCAAAGGCTTTGGGCGCCAAAGAGGACATACCGAACTCTATCGCGGCGCGGAATACATCGTGGACTTCCTGCCCAAATTAAAACTGGAAATCGCCGTCAGCGAAGAAGCCTGCGAAGAAGTCATACAAACCATCCGCCAAGCGGCGAACTCCGGCAAAATCGGCGACGGCAAAATCTTTGTTACGCCGCTTAGCCGCGTTATCCGCATCCGCACCGGAGAAATGGACGAAGACGCCATCTAGCAGCGCGTCTCAGGCGGTATCGACAGGAGGCAGGCTTAGACTGATGATGAAGATTTGTCAAACCTAAGACCGAAGCAAAACACAAAAATGGCTGTCGTGCATAAAAGCCCGAACACGCCTTATCTCTAGGGGCTGTTGACAATCATCTTAAGGTCATAATGGTTGCAGCGAGGTAAATGTTTGCTGCAAAGGAGCTGTCTGTTTTCTCCGAACGCATGGCTATCTTCTTAAACTCCTTTAAATCACAGAAAAAATTTTCTACCAAATGGCGCC
>NZ_JBXGGR010000105.1:0-3279 GCF_056855035.1 Suttonella sp. | reverse complement strand
ATGATTTTGTCTGCCATCTTTTTTGACCTGTTTTGAGCCACAGAAAAAGCATTTTTTGTGTTCAAAGCTTTTGACCTCGCTAAAAGCCTTACAGAATAAGGCTTTTCAAACTTTTTAGCACCTAAAATGTCCCTTTGCCCTTGTTTTGCCAAACCTAGGAAGATGGGGCGTTTTTGCAGGAGCATGCCCATGAAGTCTTCTTCGTTCATCGGCAGTTCGCGGTCAAAATCAATGTGCTGCGGCACATAGGCGATGTGGCGCTGCGCCGCATTTTGCCAGTGCAGGGCGATTTCGCCTTCATGGGTGAATTGTCCCAATAAGGTTTTGAGCAGGGTGCTTTTGCCGCTGCCATTCGGCCCGATAATGGCGGTGGTTTTGCCGGCGGCAAAGCGGAGGTTGAGATTGTTCAGCACGGTGCTTTTTTGAAATTGTACGCTAAGGTTTTTCAGTACGATTTCCGGTCCTGCATAGGGCAGATAGTGCAGATGGCGTTGATAGTCCTCAAGGCTAATCATGGTTTTTGGCTTTCCAGTATGGCCTTGACGACTTCATCCAGATTTTCTTTCATGGCCTGTTCGAATAATTCTGGAGAGTAAGCACCGTGCATGATGTGGCTTAAGCTGCCTAAGCGTACGTCGGCTTCTTTGGCGATGGTGGCGGTGTAGGGGCTGGGATTGTCTTTTTCGGCAAAGAGGATATGCACGCCTTGCGATTTGATTAAGTCCACGACTTTTTTCAATTGGGCGGGGCTGGGCTCGATGCCGTGTGCGGCTTCGACAACCGCCGTAACTTCCAAACCGAATTCGCGCAAGAGGTAGTCGTAGCCGCTATGCACGGTGGCGATTTTTAAGATGGGATTTTCTACATCGCGGATTTTCGCCAGTGCTTCGGCGCGCAATTTGCGCAGCCGTTTATTGTATTCACGCGCATTTTTCAGGTAAAAAGCGGCGTTATCGGGATCGAGTTTGCCCAGTTCCTGCGCAATGGTATTGACTTGAATCATAGAGGCGCTGATGGAAATAAAGCTGTGGGAATTGATGACTCCTTCGCGGTTGTTTTGGTCTAAGCCCATGGCGCTTAAGAGCGGCACGTCTTTATTGGCTTGAATGATGGCAACGTCCTTATTTTCGCTGGCGGCAATCATTTTGCGGGCGAAATCGTCGTGTCCGATGTCGTTTAACACCACGGCATCCAAGCCGCTAATGTTTTTAATGTCTTGCGCGCGCGGCTCGTAGGCATGCGGATTAAAGCCTTCGGGAATCAGCGGCACGACTTTGATTTTATCCTGACCGATATTTGCCACGAAACTGTAATAAGGGTGCAGAGTCACACCGACTTGGATTTGGGCAAAGGCATGACAGCTGAGAAGGGCAAATAGGGCAAGCCATGGTTTGAGTTTCATAAAAAATTCCTGTTAAAACGTTTAAGAGCGGGTAATGTCGGCATTGCGGTTAATTCTTTTCCAGCCGGCGGCGCGCAGATGTTCGCCGTCAAGACGATGCGGCAATGCCGTCGGGCTGCCTTTATGATGCCAGACTTCAAAATGCTGCATATCGCTGCCTTGCCGCTGCGCCGGCAAAAGCCAGAGCAGACTGCCGGCGGTCGCCACATCTTGGCTTTGTCCCCAATAAGCGGCTTGTCCTTCCTGATGCTGCAGCGTCCATTGATGATTGCCGCGTTGTCCGGCTTCCGCTTGGTCGTTAAAAGGCGGAAAATCATTGGCAATCCAATCGGCAACGCTGGGCGGCGGTTCGTTTTCATCTTGCAATAGCCAATCGTCAAAGGCGACTTGTAAATCCGCAAACACACCTTGCTCCGCCGCGCTCAAATCGTAGCGCAGGCTGATTTCATCGGCGCCCAGGCTTTGCTGAAGTTGACTGTCTTTCTGATTGATACACACAATGCCTGCCGCCACAACAATGCTCAACACACACACCGCCAGCACATATAGCGTTTCTTTAGTGGCACGCGCCGGCGGCACGATTTCTATAAAGCGATGCTCGGCACTCATTCTTCAATGTCTTGATAATCCAGCTCTAATTGATGACCGCTGCCGCCGTCAAAACGTACATAGTATTCACCTTCGGGTTTGGCGAAACTAAAGCGGCTGTCTTTGTCGAAGCGTCCTTCATGCAGAACCTTATCGCCGTAATCCAAGACTTTGACTTCCACGCCGAAAGCCGAAGAACCGTCGGAAAATCCGCCCGTGCAAAGCACGTTTTCCGCCTCGATTTTGCAGCTTAATTGCGGGGAATGGGCATAGGCGAGCGGGCTGAGAATGAAGAGGCAAAGCCATTTTTTCATCTGTTAACTCCTGTAAAAATGTGCATAAACAAAAGCACTTTGTCAGACAAAGTGCTTTCGACGGGATTAATGCTTGTGTTCGCCGCTATGTTTGGCGCGGAAGGTTAAAGAGCTGTTTTGCACTAAACCTTCAAAAGGATCTTTGGGATCTTCAATTTCATGCTCAACATCTAAGATATTGAACTCATTGGTGGCGACAGGAATGCTCGCAAAACCTTCTTTATCGGTGCTGTAGGTTTTGGCTTCTGCGTCAAAATAATAGCTATTTACTTGCGCGTCCGCCAATGCCTTGCCGTCTAAGAGCACCTGCACTTTCAGCATCTCGCCTTGTTTCAAAGAAGCGGGATTCACGCTCGGCAGAATTTCCAAGCCCAAGCCCAAAGCCTGCGGCTTAATGCGCGGATTTTGATAAGCAACCGTGTAATTTAACACGCGGAAAGAAGAAGTGGCGCCTTCTACCTGATCGCCGCGCTTATTGATTTCTTCGCCGGTTTTAGGGTCTTCCGTCATATAGCCCTCATCAAGCGTCGCCGTCACAATACCCAAACCTTCCAAGCTCTCAAAGACTACAAAATCTTCTTTCGCAATCGCCTTCAATTCCGCTTTGCTGCCGTCGGCTTTGAGTGCGAAAGTGTTTTTAATGCCGCCGACATCATAGGCATCGGTATTGGTGCCGGTATGACCAAAACTCACTGTCGGCGCACCGTTGACTTGGGCAATCCATAAAGCATGGGCGGAAACTTCAACCGTCAACAAACCTAAACTCAGCACAAGAAGCGTTTTTTTCATAGCAGTATCCTTTGATAAAAATGGAAAATGAAACAAAATAGTATTCTTAACCTGAGTTCGGGATAAGCCCCCTCTATTTAGCAGCCGCCAAAGCATTCTTCCCAAACATCTGCGGCTTATACGCAAACAAGCAATATGCCGTTAATCCAGAAATCAGATTCGACAAAAATCCCTTCTCTGAACGAT
>NZ_JBXGGR010000103.1:0-6869 GCF_056855035.1 Suttonella sp. | reverse complement strand
GTTGAATGCTTGTTGCGCTGAGTCGATATTCTTCAACAAGCTTTCTGTAGCTATGACCTGATGCCAGCTTGTCTAATATCATTTGTCTGTAATCTTTTGAGTATGCCATAAGTTTTAGTGTAACCTTTTTTGGATTCCTTGGCTATAACGGCGTTCGTCTTTTTCAATGCCGGCAAGGCGGAATTTGCCGCGGGTTTGCGGGGCTAAGACAAGGTTTTCTTTGCTGCCGTAGTCTTGGCGGTTCCAAAAGTTTTTGTATTCGGCAAGGCTGAGGGCGCTGCGTTGCGCAAGCAGGACGGCATGGTTTTCTTTGCGACGTTGGCTAAGATAGCTTTCTTGAATGCGCAGGGCGAAATATTCAGCGACGCAGCCTGAGCCGTAGCTCAACATGCCGACAAGTTCGCCGCTTAAATCGTCGCGGTGGTCAAGAGCGGAGCAAAAACTGAGGTAAAGAGCGGCGGTATAGCTGTTGCCAATTTCGCGGTTGTAGATCATGCCGGCGGCGATTTTGCTGTTGTCTTCCGCGCAGTTATTGCTTTTGCATAGGCGTTGGTGGGTTTTGATGCCCATTTTGCTGAAGGGCAGGTGGTAGCAGTATTGGGCAAAGTCGGAAAATGCCGCGCCGCCTTGTGCTTGATAGTCTTGCCACGCTTTTTCTGCCGCTTGCATGTAAATCATGGTGGAGAGTTTGCCGTCCACTAATGGGGTGTTGCGGTGATTGGGGCGCCAGAAGTCCATGACGTCTTGGGTGTAGCAGCCGGCAGGTCCTTCTAATGCGGCGATGCGCGGGTTTGCGCTGATGAGCATGGCAACGGCGGCGCTGCCTTGTGTGGCTTCGGCGGCGCCGTGCATGTCATAGCGCGCGATGTCGCTGGCAATCAGCAGAACTTTGCGTTCGGGATGGCTGGCGACGTAGGCACAGGCCATTTGCAGTCCTGCGGTGGCGCTGTAGCAGGCTTGTTTGAGTTCTACGGCGCGGCAGTTGGGGCGCAGTCCGAGCAGGGCGTGTACATAGACGGCGGCGGCTTTAGATTGGTCGATGCCGCTTTCGGTGGCGAGAAAGATGCTGTCGATGGCGGCGATATCTTCCGCGTTTAGGATGCCGGCAGCAGCATTGGCGGCAAGGGTAACGCAGTCTTCGTCATGGCTGGGGACAGAAAAGCGGTCTTGCCCGATGCCTTGATGATATTTTTGCGGGTCTATGCCGTCGCGTTCGGCGAGTGTGGCAAGCGCTAAATAATAGGCGGGGGTGTAGAAGGCGATTTTGTCGATTCCTATTGCTGTCATGTTTAGTCCTGAAGGAAGTATTGCCACTGTCCGCGCAATTGTTGCTGATTTTTGCATCCGAGCAAAAAGAGGGCGGTTCGGTATTGCTGCTGTAGTTGTTGAATTTGGGCGATGACGGCTTCTGCGCTTTCTTGGGCGGCAGCTAAGAAGGGCGCGGCAATGCCGCATAGTTGCGCACCTAGGATGATGGATTTTGCCATGTCGATGCCGTTGCGAATGCCGCCGCTGGCAATGAAGAATTGTTCCGGATGGTGTTGGTAGGCTTGTTTGAGTGCACCTGCCATCGGCAATCCCCAATCTTGGAAGATGAGTCCGAGATTGTCTTGATGATTGCGGCGGCGGTGGTATTCGATGCGGCTCCACGAGGTGCCGCCGCGCCCCGCGATGTCGAAGTAACGGATGCCGGCTTTGATGCCTAATGCGATGTCGGCAAGACTGAGTCCACAGCCGACTTCTTTAAGCAGCACAGGGACGTTCAGATCGCGGTTGATTTGCGCGATTTTATCGCTGAGGTTGCTGAAATCGGTGTCGCCTTCGGGTTGGATGGCTTCTTGCAAGGGGTTAAGATGCAGATAGAGTCCGTCAGCGGAGAGGATTTCTACCGCTTGCTGGCATTCGCGGATGCCGAAATCGTAATTGAGTTGTACTGCGCCCAGATTGCCGATGAGGACGGCATTAGGAGCATATTCACGCAAATCGAAACTGGCTTGGGCAGCTTTTTCGCGCATCATGACGCGTTGCGAGCCGACCGCCATCGCCACTTGGCAGGCTTCTGCCGCTTGGGCGAGATTGCGATTAATGCGGCATATCAGTTCGTCATCGCCGCCGGTCATGGAGGAGATGATGAGCGGAAAGGATAAGGTTTTGCCGAGAAAATTTACCCGCGTGTCGATGTCGTCTAAGGCGATTTCGGGCAGGGCGCGATGTTGCAGATGGTAGCGGTCAAGCCCATTTTGACCGCGTTCGATGTCTTGGTCGCCGGCGATAATGTCGAGATGTTCGCGTTTGCGTTGGTTGATGCGCGCAAATTGTTCTTTCATGCTTTGCGTTCCAAAGCAAGGTGGGCGCGCATCAGTTCGCCCGGATTGGTTTGCGCGGCGAGCAAAGAGAGTTCGCCGCATAGCACCACGGCAGCACATAAGGCGGCAAGACGGCGCGCATTGTCGCCCGAATCGCGTTGTTCACGACAGCCGAGTTGCTGCAAATGTTGCTCGACGACTTCCAAGCCCTGTCCTTTGCCGTTACCGACTGTACCGACAATCAAATTGGGCAGAGTGCAGGAAAAATACAAATCGCCGTCGCGGTTTTCACAATGCACGATACCTTGCGAGCCTTCGATGATATTGGCGGCATCCTGTCCTGTGGCGAGATAAAAGGCGAGGAGCATATTGGCGAAATGCGCATTGGCGCTGCGTATCGAGCCTGCCAAATTGCTGCCGATGTGGTTTTTGCGCGTGTTCAGCGCGACGATGGTCTCGGCATCGCTGCGCAAATAGCGGCGGCAGATTTTTTCCGGAATCAGGATTTCCGCTACAACGCGTTTGCCGCGTCCTAAAATACCATTGACGGCACCGGCTTTTTTATCAATGCAGTAATTGCCCGAAATCGAGCCGTAGCGCATGGCCGGGTAATTGGCTAAGAGGTGGTTAATTAGGGCATCGGCGGCTTTGGTCGCCATATTGTGTCCCGAGGCATCGCCGGTGCTGAAAGCAAAACGCAGAAATAGCAGATTTCCGACAATTTCATGATGAATATCAAGTAATTTGGCATAACGGCTGCTTTGTGCCACTACCTCTTGCAAATCCGCTTGGCGTGCCAAGATTTCTTGGGCGCATGCTTGGGCTTGGGCGGCAAATTGGCAGTCGAAAATAACCGAGCGCGTCATGCGGGCATCTAAGACATTGACCATAATGCCTTGCTCCAATAAGCAAGAGATTTTGGCACCGCGTCCGCAAGAAGGCCAAAGCGGGCTTTCATAGGTGGCGAGCGGTACGCTGATGCTTTCGTTAACGGTATTGCCGCTGATTTTGATTGGTCCGACCCATTGGGTGGGAATGGGCGTGTAAGCGATAGTGGAAGACATAAACAAGCCATAAATACGATGGGCGAAGTATAGCATAGATGCCGAAATCGGCTAATCGGTTTATAATAGGCGCATCAGTAATCATGAGGAACAGCAATGATTTTAGTCACCGGCGGCGCGGGTTATATCGGCTCGCATACGGTTCTCTTGCTTTTGCAGGCGGGCTATGAGGTTTTGGTTTTGGATAATTTGAGCAATAGCAGCGAGGAGTCTTTGCGCCGCGTGCAAACGCTCTGCGGCAAAGCGGCGCAATTCATCAAAGGCGATATCCGCGACCGCGCTTTGCTTGACCGCCTTTTTGCGGAACATTCGATTGAAGCGGTGATTAATTTTGCCGGACTGAAAGCGGTGGGCGAAAGCGTGGAAAAACCTTTGCTGTATTATCAGGTTAACGTACATGGCGCAGCGACTTTGCTGGGGGCGATGCAGGCGGCGAATGTGAAAACCTTTATTTTCAGCTCCTCCGCCACGGTTTACGGCGAGCCGCAGCAAATGCCGATTAGCGAGGCTTGCCCGACCAGTCGTCCGACCAATCCTTACGGGCGCAGCAAACTCATGATTGAAGATATGCTGATGGATGTAGAAATAGCAGATCCGGAGTGGCGGATTGCCATTTTGCGTTATTTCAATCCGGTAGGCGCGCATGAAAGCGGCATGATCGGCGAAGATCCTAACGGTTTGCCGAATAATCTATTGCCGTATATTGCTCAAGTGGCGGTGGGCAAATTGCCGTATTTGCGTGTCTTCGGCAATCATTATCCGACTATCGACGGTACGGGCGTGCGCGATTATATTCATGTCATGGATTTGGCGGAAGGGCATTTGCGTGCGCTGGAAAAAATCCGCAATCAGCAGGGCTTGTCTATTTGGAATTTAGGTACGGGGCAAGGCTATTCGGTACTGGAAATGCTGCAGGCTTTTGAAGAGGCTTGCGGCAAATCCTTGGCTTATGAAATCGCGCCGCGCCGCGCCGGCGACATTGCGACTTGCTATGCCGATCCGAGCAAAGCGAAAGCGGAGCTGGGTTGGGCGGCGAAACGCGGTTTGGCGGAGATGATGGCAGACACTTGGCGCTGGCAATCGCAAAACCCTGAGGGGTATCCAAAAGCATAAACACTTATTTAAAAATATAAATTTATAAAAACGCCGCCTTTGATAGACGGCGTGTATTTGGCATATTAGAATCTGTATTTATAAACCCTGCAGCGGCTGTTCTTGTCAAGCATCTAAGCTTTTGTGTCTCTATACCGCAGTTAAAGCACCTGTTTGCATGGTTTATTCATACTGTTTCTTAAATCAGGGTATCGACAATATCGCAGATAAATAAGCCGACTTCATTATTCATGGGTTTAATGCTGCGCATATCCAGTTCTTGCAAAATATCTTTTCTTTCATTAAGCGATTGCACGGCTTTGTGAAAAGTTTGATGTTCGTCTGCAAAGCTAGGTGATAACAGCATAGTATGAAATAGCACTGATAATGAGCTGGTAATGATCGGGCAATAGCGTTGTTTGAGATTCGGCGACAATTGATGGAAAACGTTGCTACGCATGATGCCGACCGTATTAATACTGCCGCGTACTAAACGTAAGATGCTTTGATAGTTATCCATTCTCTGCCAATCGACTTCTTTGCGGTAAATACTGCGCGGCTCTAATAGGATTTCTCCGATTCTTTGCACATTAACATCATTTAAACAGATAAATTTGGTGGTTTTATCAATATCGTCTAAATGCAGAATGAGAGAGTCGCGATCTGAGAAAATAATGACTTCATCACTGGCGGCTTCGGGGCGCGCAAGAGGCAGATATTGGTAATTGCGCATAATTTTGGCGGTATCGTAAGATCCTACATGCACCAGAGTAGGATTAAGTTCCATATAGTGATAAAAATCATTAAAATTAATCGCCAGTTGTAAATGTATGGGACGGGCAAGAAAACGTTCTAAGGCAATTGTTAGGCGGTACCAATCCAGTGTGTAACGGGGCGGATAATCCGGAGCAATCAATAGGGATAACTCAGCCATTTTCTTTTTCCTCCTCAAGTAGTTTTTTATATACCTCAGTGTAATAGGCTATTTTTTCACGAGAAGGTTGCCGGCGGACGGAGGTGTAGCCTTCAATGATATCGCCATGATAATTCGGCACCACGGTGGCATAAACCCAATAAAAACGTCCGTCTTTACGCAGATTTTTCACATAGCCGTGCCATTTTTTACCTGCTTGGACGGTATCCCATAAGCCTTTGAATGCGGCTCTCGGCATATCGGGATGACGTAAAATAGAATGCTGTTGTTTGAGCAGTTCTTCGCGGGTGTAGCCGCTGAGAATCACAAAGGCTTGATTAAAATGGGTAATGTTGCCCGCTAAATCTGTTCTGGAAATAATTAACTGTCCTTCTGGATAAGGAAATTCTTCATTAATATAGTTAATTTCTTCTTGTCTTCCGTCATAGAATTGATGTGTTATTGTTTTCATGGATTTTTTAGAATAAGTAGGAGATTTTTTCAGCGCTGGTTTTGATTTCGTGAAATATCGTGCCGATGTTGGCTTGTTCTCTGATAAGAGCGACTAAAATCATATCGTCTTTGACTCCAGTAATAATTAGAGAGCCCTGCTTGCTAAAGATATGCACTTGCTGCATTTCGCCGCGATATAAGAGATGATTGCTTCTTTCCGCGATGCTTTTAATGGCGGCAGCGGTGGCGCCAATTTCGTCGATTAATGTATCTCTATGATTTCCTGATAAAATTAAACCGTCAACCGTAAAGAGATAGGCGGATTCGATATCCGCATGGGAGTCGCTAAGGTTTTGGATAATATCGTTGAGTGAGTCTGACATACAACATCCTTTTAGAGAAAAATTATGACTATTCTATGCAAAATATTTCTGAAGAGGTAATGTTTACGCTATTAAATTTTTTAATGAAAAAATATTTATTTTTTACCATTTTGGCTAATTAAATAATTTTTAAAATATTTTTGTTTTTCAACGATTAATATTTGCAAATTTTTTATTGAATAGTATTGAAAAAATTAACTGCAGATGAGAAACATTCATATTGATTAGTAGATACTGATGATTTTATATGCGGAGATATTAGACGTGTCTTTTTATTTTAACAAATTGATTTTAATAAAGGCTCTAGACTAGGGGCTAATGACAATTTAAAAAAAGTGGCAAAGAGTTTAAGATGTTGTTTCCACACAAACACCTTTAAATCTTTGCCATGTCCCGAACCACACTTACAGATGAAACATGGTCAAGACTGTTTCCCATTTTGAAACAACTTGGCATTTATCGCAAGAAAAATCTACGCAAAACCGTTGAAGGCATACTGTTTCGTTTGCGTACGAGCTGCCAATGGGCTGATATACCAAGCTGTTTTGGCAAATCCAATAGCATTTGACAAAGTTTTAATCGTTGGTCTAAACGCGGTATTTTTACTAAACTATTTAAACAATTAGTTGATAATCCCGATATGGAATGGGTCTTTATG
>NZ_JBXGGR010000096.1:0-35813 GCF_056855035.1 Suttonella sp. | reverse complement strand
TGCAGGAAAAACGTTGGGCGAGCTCTTGCATGCTTTGTTTGCCGCTACTATAAAGTGTCCACAACTCTTGAGGATTAAGACGCTTTTTGCTGCTAAAACGCTTACCGCATTGCCGGCATTTGTATCGTTGCTGATGATTTGTCTGCCATCTTTTTTGACCTGTTTTGAGCCACAGAAAAAGCATTTTTTGTGTTCAAAGCTTTTGACCTCGCTAAAAGCCTTACAGAATAGGGCTTTTCAAACTTTTTAGCACCTAAAATGTCCCTTTGCCCAAGAATTGAAAAAGTGATACAAGATATCAAGCTGCGAGTGTTATAGAAAGTACAGAAAAGTGAATCAAAACTGTAACTCTTTTTGAAATCTTTGACTATAGATAAACTGATTAAAGCGCATAGATATAAAGCGCTTTGCTTTATAGTCGGAGAAAAGCGGCTTAATCGCCGCGTTTTAGTTGATGGACTGCCTGCGCAATATCCTGCGCGCGACAAATTGCTGAAATCACGGCAATGCCCTCGCCGCCGCAAGCCCGCACTTGCGCGGCATTGCTGCAATCGATGCCGCCGATAGCCACGCCGGTAAGGTTTTTCACGGCGATAATCTCGCGCAGTCCCGCCAGTCCCAATACCGGATCCGGAACGGCTTTGGATTGCGTACTATACACAGGTCCCATGCCGATATAATCCACAATACGCTTATCCGTCGCCTGTGCTTGCGCAGCATTATGCGTAGATAAGCCGAGAATTTTATGTTCGCCCAGCAGTTGTCTGGCAATCTCGGGCGGTAAATCATCTTGCCCGATATGCAGACCGTCGGCATCTACCGCCAAGGCAATATCGATTTCATTATTGACTATAAAAGGCACGCCGTATTGCGCGCATAACTCTTTCACTTGCTGCGCCATATCCAGCCAAATGCGCTTTGTCCATTCGGGATGATGACTGCGCAATTGCAAGATACTCACGCCCGCTACCAATGCCTGTGCCGCCACTTGCAGTAAACGCTCTTGATTGCCGCAGCTTTGGGCATCCAGCACCAAATATAAAGATAAATCTATTGTTTTTCGCATATTATAGTCAAAGATTTCAAAAAGAGTTACAGTTTTGATTTATTTTGCTGTACTCTCTATAACGCTCGCAGCTTGATATTTTGTGTCACTTTTTCAGTTCTTCGACTATAAGCCAATTTCGGAATGGTCAGTCCGTCTAATAAGGCGCTGGCAAATGAACCCAGCCCTTTGCTGTTAAGCGCGGCATATTCTCCCGCATGTTTCATCACCACGCAGGCCGCCGCAGAGGCTTGCAAACGATCGTAATGCGCGCAAGCGGTAGCCCCCATAATCGCGGACAAGGCGCAGCCGGTGCCAGTAACCCTTGCCATCAGCGGATCGCCGCCCATAATACAAAAGGTTTCTTTGCCATTAGTGGCATAATCTTTTTTACCGCTCACAACCACCACGCAATTTTGGTCTTTTGCCAATAATTGCGCCGCCGCCAATGCCTCATCTGAGGAACTCAGACTGTCTGCGCCGCGGCTGCTGCTTTGCTCGCCCGCCAAATACATGATTTCCGCCGCATTGCCGCGAATAATCGCAGGATAATAGCGCAGCAATTCACGCGCAAAAGAGCTGCGGTAAAACAAATTCTTGCTGATTGCAGCGGGATCTAAAACCCAAGGTTTGCCGTTTTCATGCGCCGTTTGCACCGCCATGGAAATCGAACGCAGGCGGTCATCGACCAAAGAGCCCAAATTCACCACCGTCGCATCCGCCACCAGCGTAAAAGCGCCGATTTCTGCCGAGGCTTCCACCATTGAGGGCGATGCACCGATAGCCAATAAAGCATTGGCGACAAAATTTTTCGACACATTATTGGTCAGGCAATTCACGAGCGGGGTATTTTTTTGCAGCCACGTCAATACGGGGGCGGCATCTTCAAAGCCAAAGGCTTTCATCTTACAACTCCTTCTGCATCAGCACAGCATCTTCTCTCTCGGTTTTCTCTTGCAAGGGCGGATAATAAGCGCGCCGCCGCCCCATTTGCCTGAAGCCGAATTTTTCATACAAAGATTGTGCCGCAATATTAGTTTCGCGCACTTCTAAAAACACCGATTTTACCGTCCGCTCCTGCCATAACTGCATAAGCTGCGACAAAAGCGCGGCGCCGATTCCCTGTCTGCGCTGCGTTTGCGCTACGGCAATTGCCAGCAATTGCGCTTCATCCAGAACCGACGCCCAAGCGGCAAAGGCTAATAAGCACTTATCTTGCCAAAAAAGCAGCAAATCATCATGCGGCAGCGGCGCATACACCTGTGCTGCAGCCGCCAGCGACCGCAACTGCTCCTGCCGCTCTGCGCTTAATTGCGAATATTTTGCCCGCTTAATCAACTTCTTCAAATACGGAATGGAAGACAAAATGTTGGCGGATTTGCGAATGCACAAAATAGAAAGAATGGTCATAGCGCTTATGGAAGCGATACCATAAATTCTCGCTGTTTTTATGGTCGCCGAAAGCCTGCTGAATCCTATCCGGCTGAATTTGCGCGCCTAAATAAGGGTCTTCCGTACCTTGGTCAATCCAAATCGGCGGACAATTTTCCGCCGCAGCGCCTTGCACAAACGCCACCGCAGGATCGATAGAAGCCTCGATACCCAAAACCTCGACATTTGCCTTGCCCCAATCCGTTCCCCAAAAGCCGATCCACGGCGCCAAAGCCGACACACTGCGGAAATGATCAGGATAAGCCAAGCCCAAATTCAGCATCACCGTGCCGCCGAAATCATAGCCCATGCCGCCCTGCACATCGTAAATATGGAAATGCTCCGCCATCAGCGCAGGCAATTCCTCAATCATAAATTGGGCGATTTGCTCACGCTCGTCCCAATATTGCATCAATTTCTGCTGGCGGTTGCCGCGATAAGCGGAAAAGATATCGGGAATGACCACCAACAAATCATAGCGATTGGCATAGCGCTGATAATCGCTTTGCGAAGCCAATAATTCCGCATCCGTATTCAAGCTCGGCAAATAATACAGCACCACGCAAGACTTCTCTTTCAGCTGCGCTACCGGCACATAAATCTGCAAATCCAATTGCCGCTCTAAGACCTTCGAATGATAGCGATATACCCGCTGCTCGCCCTTAAAACTGGTATGGCTTTCTAGCAATTTCATTTGAATCCCCATGATAATCTTAGCTAATTTTCATTCCTTCGACTGCGCGACCGCCGGCAAGCAAAACCTGCAAAGTCTTGTCATCGCTTGCCGATAAAATCATGCCCTCGCTCATGCCGAAACGCATTTTGCGCGGCTTGAGATTGGCTAAAAAGACCACCAATTGCCCGACCAATTCTTCAGGCTGATGGAACTGCTTAATCCCAGAAAAAACATTGCGCTGCCCCAATTCGCCCACATCGAGCGTAAATTGCAGCAATTTGTCCGAGCCTTCCACCGCCGCACAACTCACAACGCGTGCCAAACGGATATCCAATTTGTCGAAATCTTCAATACCGATTTCCGCTTTCGGCGAAGCGATAAACGCATTCTCCTGCCCCAACTGCTGCTCTTTCAATAAATCCTGTTTCGTATCTTCCACAATCGCCTCAATCGATTTTTGTTCAATCCGCTGCATCAGCGGCTTAAAAGCGGCAATCTGCCGTCCCAGCAAAGGCTGCTGCGCCGCCTGCCACGTCAAAGCGGGCACCTGCAAAAACGCGCGCGCATCTTCCGCCACCTGCGGCAGAATCGGCTGCAAATAAATCATCAGCTGATAAAAAGCATTCAAACCGACGGTAGCAATCGCCTGCACCTGCGCCGCATGCTCAGGCGATTTTGCCAACACCCAGGGTTTTTGCGCATCGATATAGGCATTCGCCGCATCCGCCAACGTCATGATTTCGCGCACCGCCTGCCCGAACTCGCGTGTTTCATACAAATCCGCCAACTCCTCCGCCTTAGCGGCAAATTGCCGGAACAAATCTGCATCCTCTAAAGTCTCGCTTAAGCGGTTATCCGCCGCACCTTGCAAAAAAGGCGCGCAACGGCTTGCCAAATTCACTAATTTTCCTACTAAATCGCTATTGATTTTTTGCTGAAAATCCTGCAAATTCAAATCTAAATCTTCCACGCGCGAAGTCAGTTTGGTCGCAAAATAATAGCGCAGATATTCAGGGCGCAAATGCTTTAGATAAGTCTCCGCCTTGATAAACGTACCGCGCGATTTGCTCATCTTCTTGCCATCCACCGTCAAAAAGCCGTGGCAATTCACGCCGGTCGGCGTGCGGTAGCCTGCACCGTGCAAAACAGCCGGCCAGAACAGCATATGAAAATACGCAATATCCTTACCGATGAAATGATACAGCTCCGTATCCCTGCCCTCGCGCCAAAAATCATCGAAATCAATCCCTTCTCTTGCGCACAAAGCCTTGAAACTCGCCATATAGCCCACCGGCGCATCCAACCACACATAGAAATATTTATTCGGCGCATCGGGAATTTCAAAGCCCCAATAAGGCGCATCGCGGGAAATATCCCAAGGTTGCAAACCTTCGACAAACCATTCCTTGAGCTTATTGCACATACTCTCCTGTAAATGCGCATCCTTCAGCCAGCTTTGTAAAAAGCCCTCAAATTGCGGCAAATCAAAGAAATAATGCTCGCTTTCCTTTTCAATCGGCGCGGCTCCCGACAAAACCGAATAAGGCGCAATCAATTCCAGCGGCGAATACGTCGTGCCGCAGACCTCGCAATTATCGCCGTATTGATCTTTGGCATGACATTTAGGGCATTCCCCTTTCACGAAACGATCGGGCAAAAAGATTTCTTTTTCAGGATCATAAGCCTGCAAAATCGTCTTACGCAGAATATGCCCCTTAGCTTGCAAAGCTTGATAAATCACCGAAGTAATCTCGCGATTCTCCTCGCTATGCGTACTGTGAAACTGATGATGATTGACTAAAAAGCCTGCGAAATCGCGATGATGCTCCGCCTTGACCTTATCAATCAATGCCTGTGCGCTAATCCCCTCTTTTTCCGCGCGCAACATAATCGGCGTGCCGTGGGCATCATCGGCGCATACATAATGACATTCATGACCGCGCAACTGCTGAAAGCGCACCCAAATATCGGTTTGAATATATTCCACCATATGCCCCAAATGAATCGGGCCGTTGGCATAAGGCAATGCGCTGGTTACTAAAATCCGCCGCTGAGTCATCTTCCTTCCTAAATCATCATAAAAGCGGTTATTTTAGCGCAAGCGCGGTAGCTGCGCCATGTTAGCGGCGGCTTTCGCCCTGCACTTTTCAAACGACCGCTAATGCATTCTGTTTGAAGCGCGAAGCGCTCGGACTATAATGCCCGCCATTATTTAAGGAAAAACAATGCATGCAATAATCGATATCGGCTGCAATCTCAGCAGCCCGCGCCTGATGAAACATCTGCCGCAAGTGCTGGAAAGCGCCAGAGCCGCCGGCGTTATCGCGCAAATTCTTACCGGCACGGATACGCAGAGCAATGAAAGCTCGCTCGCCCTTGCCAATGAGCATCATGATTTATACAGCACTATCGGCTTTCATCCGCATCATGCTGACGAATGGCAGCCGCACAGCCACCGCCCTTTGCATATTGCCGCCGCCAAAGAGGCGCGCGTGGTTGCGGTGGGGGAAATGGGCTTGGATTATTTCCGCCATTTAGCCGGCATCGCCAATCAGCAGCGTTGTTTTGCCGACCAATTGGCGATTGCGGCGCAGGTGCAAAAACCCGTGTTTCTGCACGAACGCCAAGCCTTTGCCGATTTCCGCGCCATTTTGAGCGAGTATCTGCCGCATATCAGCGGCGGCGTCTGGCATTGTTTTACGGGCACAGGCGAGCAATTGGAATGGGCTGTCGAAGCAGGGCTTTATATCGGTATTACCGGCTGGATTGCCGATCCTGAACGCGGCAAAACATTGCGCGATATCGCCAAATATATTCCTGCCGAACGCCTGATGATTGAAAGCGATGCGCCCTACCTAACGCCCAAGACTCTGCAACCGACGCCACACCTCAATGAGCCGCAATATCTGCCGGAGGTGCTGCGCGTTTTAGCCGAATGCCGTCAAGAAGATATCGGTACATTAGCGGCGATAACGACCGCTAATACCAAGACTTTTTTCCGCCTGCCCTAGAGGCGCATAAAAAAACAGCGCCGCAGCGCTGTTTGCCGAGAATAAGCGGCATTAGTAGCCGTAGTTATAATAACCGTTATTGTGATAGCGGTTATTATATTGATTATTCACAGGATAGCTTTGCTGATTATTTGGATAGCCGTTATTGTAGTAGCCATTGTTGTGGTATTGGTTGCCGCCGGTATTGACTTGCGAGCCGATAATACCGCCGATAACCGCGCCTGCTGCAGTGGCTTCGGTATTTCTGCCGATGACCTGACCTAATAAACCGCCCGCCGCCGCGCCTAAGCCGGCATTGCGCACCATATCAGGATTATTATTGTTTGACACGCAAGCGCTCAAGCTTACAGAAAGCGCCAGCAATCCGATGATTTTATGAGTTGTTTTCATACATTCACTCCGGTTTGTTTAAAGAAATCTTACTCTACTGCTATTTGCAATATCCTATCATTACCGCAAGCTAAGAAAGGGCTTTTATCGCCGCTATTCTGGCTTTTACTTGCGCGGGCGCAGTGCCGCCGATGTGGTTGCGCGCATTTACCGAACCTTGCACCGTTAAAACGGCATAGACGTCCTCGCCGATTAAGGCGCTTAAGCCTTGCAAATCCGCCAGCGGCAATTCGGACAAATCGCAGCCTTTGTCAATCGCCAATGCCACCGTTTTGCCCACCACTTCATGTGCATCGCGAAATGCCAAGCCTTTGCGCACCAGATAATCCGCCAGATCGGTGGCGGTAGAAAAGCCTTGTTTGGCGGCGGCTAGCATATTGTCGCGCTGGGCTTGAAGGTGCGGCAGCATATCGGCAAAGGCGCGCAGGCAGCCGAGCACGGTGTCCACCGTGTCAAACAAAGGTTCTTTATCTTCCTGATTGTCTTTGTTATACGCCAGCGGCTGGCTTTTCATCAGGGTCAGCAAAGCGGTTAAATGCCCGTAAACGCGCCCTGTTTTGCCACGCACCAATTCCGGCACGTCGGGATTTTTTTTCTGCGGCATGATGGAAGAACCGGTGCAGAAGCGATCGGGCAAATCGACAAAGCGAAACGCCGCACTATTCCACAAAATCAATTCTTCGGCAAAGCGCGACAAATGCATGAGCAAGGTAGCGGAGGCGGCGCAAAATTCAATGGCGAAATCGCGGTCGCTGACCGCATCTAAGGAATTTTGGCACACGCCGTCAAAGCCTAATAATTGCGCGCTGCGCTCGCGCACAATCGGATAAGTCGTGCCCGCCAAAGCCGCCGCCCCCAAAGGCGATACGTTCAAACGGCGGCGGCAATCCTGAAAACGCCCCTTATCGCGGTACAGCATTTCATACCATGCCAAGAGATGATGCCCGAAAGTAATCGGCTGCGCGGTCTGCAAATGGGTAAAGCCCGGCATGATGGTATCGGCTTCGCGCTCGGCGACCGCCACAATACCCTGTTGCAGACGCTCGATTTCCGCCGTAATCCGATCAATCGCCGCGCGCGTATAAAGGCGGATATCGGTCGCCACTTGGTCATTGCGCGAACGCCCCGTATGCAAACGTTTGCCGGCATCGCCGATTAAATCGGTCAGGCGCTTTTCAATGTTCATATGCACATCTTCCAAAGCCACCGACCATACGAACTCGCCGGCATCAATCTCCGCCTGCACCTGCGCCAAACCTGTGCGGATGGCTTCGCCGTCTGCGGCGGATAAAATCCCTGCTTCCACCAGCATTTGTGCATGCGCTAATGAACCGGCAATATCCTCTGCTGCCATGCGGCGATCAAAATTCACAGATGCAGTAAATTCCGCCACAAAAGCATCGGTACTTTCTTGGAAACGTCCGCCCCATGCGCTGTTGGTTGCTTCTTTCTGAATCATTTCATCTCCCTATCTTGCCCAATAGCAGTCAAGCCGCTATGCTAAAAGGCAGGAATTGTAACCGAGTTTTTTTATGTCTGCACCGCTGTCTATCCGCATCGCCACCCGCCAAAGCAAATTAGCCCTGTGGCAAGCCGAACACGTCGCCACCCTTTTAGCCCAACGCTATCCGCAAGCCAAGGTAGAACTGGTGCCGATGACGACGCAGGGCGACAAAATTCTCGACACGCCGCTGGCAAAAATCGGCGGCAAAGGCTTATTCATAAAAGAATTGGAAATCGCCATGCAGGAAGGCAGAGCGGATTTGGCGGTGCATTCGATGAAAGACGTGGGCGCATTTTTTCCGGAAGGCTTTGGCTTGGCGGCGATTCTGCCGCGCGAAGACCCCAGCGACGCCTTTATCAGCAATCAATACGCGCGTTTGGAAGATCTGCCGCAGGGCGCCGTCATCGGCACCTGCTCCCTGCGCCGACGCATGCAAATCGCCCGCTACCGCCCCGATTTGCAACTGCAAGATCTACGCGGCAATGTGCAAACCCGCCTTGCCAAACTCGATGCAGGACAATTTGACGCCATTATCCTCGCCAGCGCCGGACTCAAACGCTTAGGACTTGCCGAACGTATCCGCAGTCCCCTGCCCTTTTCCCTGTCGCTGCCAGCAATCGGACAAGGCGCCATCGGCATAGAATGTCCGCTCGACTCGCCGCTTCTGCCCTATCTGCAAGCCTTAAACGACAAGCAAACCGCCGTATGCGTGCGTACCGAACGCATCATCAACGAAACATTGCAAGGCTCCTGCCAAGTGCCGCTTGCCGCTTTCGCCCAATTATGCGGACAAGAGATTCAGCTCGATGCCAGAGTCGGCTATCCGGATGGCAGCGAAATGCTCGCTTTCAGCGACCGCGCCCCGATTGCCCAAGCGCAGGATTTAGGCAAACGCGCCGCTGACAGTCTGCTGGCGCAAGGCGCGCAAGCCATTTTAGACAGCCTTGCCCACTAAATGCGCCTGCTTGAAGACTGCACCGCTCTTTATACCCGTGCCGCCGCCCATTTCCCCGCATTTGCCGCCAAAATCCACGCATTAGGCGGCATTGCCGAGCATCTGCCGCTAGTGGATACGCGCCGCATCGCTCTTGATGCCGATAGCGCCGATTACTGCCGCCAAGCGGATATGCTGATATTTACCAGCGCCGCCGCCGTCGAACATTTTCCCCGAGAATTGTGGCGAACACAGCGCAATATCGCCATCGGCCCCGCCACCGCCGCCGCCGTCGAAGCCAAACACAAGCCTCTACATCTCGCCGCACCGCCACCGTTTAACAGCGAAAGCCTGTTAAGTATCTTTCAGCCGCAAGAGCAAAACATCGCCATCATTGCCGCCCAAGGCGGACGGCAACTCCTACACGAACAACTTAATCGGCACAACCACGCCCGATTCGCTTTTGTTTATGAACGCTACAATCCCAGCCCGCATTGGCGTGCCGACCTCTCCATACCGCAGGCGCTGATTCTCTCCAGCCAAGCTGCGCTCAATCACTTAATAGAAATTACCTCTCAAGCTACGCTGAATCTGCTACAATCGCGCACAGCCGTGATTGCATTAAGCCCGCGCATCGGGCAAGCAGCACAAGGCGCAGGATTTCAACAGGTTTTCGCCGCCGCGCAAGCCGACGAAAACGCCCAAATTCAGCAACTTTGCCAATGGTGGCAAGCAATTAAGGAGTACTGAACATGAGTGAGAAAACCCCTCCACAACCTAAAACGCCAAACCCAAGCAATCAGCCGCCCAAAGCGACTGAAAAACCTGCCGCTCCTGCCCCCGACAATAAAGCAGAAAACAAAGTCCCTAGCGCGGAAGCTGCACCTAAAGACGGCAAAGCCAGCCCCAGCCCTGCTGCAAACAAAATAGAAGAAAAAGCAGCGCCGAAACCGAGCGCAGCAACGCCGCCACCTGCTCAAGGTAATAAAACACCTCCGCCCGCCCAAGGCAATAAAACTCCGCCGCCACCGCCTCGCGCCGCAACTGCCGAGAAAAAAAGCGGCAACGGCTTGGCAATCCTCGCCCTACTCTGCAGCTTGGGCGGTTTAGGTACAGGCGCTTACGCCTTCCTGCAGCAAGCCCCCCTGCAAAGCACGGCGGAAGCGGCGGAACAAGGCGCATTGGCGGCTGAAAAACGCGTCGTCGAAGCGGAAAAAACCCTTACCGCCCTGCAACAACATGTTGCCAATGCCGCGCAAGGCTTGGACAAATCGCAAGTCAGCCAATTAGTTGCCGCCGCCTTGCAAGATTACGCCAAATCGCAGCCGCAGCTGCCGAATGCGGAAGAAATTCAAGCGCGGATCGACACGCAAATCGCTGCCGCCATGCCGCAAAGCGTGAAAATCGAAGACGTGCAAAGCCTGATTGATCAAGCCCTGCTCAACAGCCACAGCGATACGCCGATTGATTTCACCCAAACCATTCAGGCGATTAACCAAAGCAATGCCCAAGCGCAAGAAGCCCTGAACAATCTCAGCCTGCGCAGTGAGCAAATTCAGCAAAGCCTCAGCCAGCAAGCCGACAAACTGGCGGCGGATTTGAAAATCATCGCCGATACCCGCCCTAATCCACAACCGCTGATTAGCGCGCTCACCCTTGCCGACATTGCCGTGCAAAACGGCGACTACACGGTGGCGGACAAATACCTTGCCCAAGCGGAAAACAGCTTTGCCGACTTCGGCTTAGACAGCTCCGCTTTCGCTGATTATAAAACCCGCATCGGACAATTGCGCGGCGAAATCGCAGGACGTGCCGACGGCTTTACCATTACCGCGCGCATCGACCGCGTTATCCAAAGCATTCCGGACTGGCCGTTTAAAAATCCTGCCGCCGCTCAGCAAGCGATTGCCGAAGCCCCGATTCAAGGCGAAACCGTCGCCGAGACCGTGGGCAATATCGGTCAGAAAATCTTAAACCGCACCTTTAAAGTCGTGCATAACGACGAAGCGGGCTTAACATGGATTGACGCGCACAAAGACCTGCAAACCCTCATCCGCGAAAACGTCCGTCTTGATTTAGCATTTGCCCGCAATGCTTTGCAATTGCGCCACGGCGACGCCTATCGCCGCAATATCGAGCAATTAGTGCCGCGCATCGAGCAATATTTCAATACCGAAGATGCGGTCGTGGCAGACGCTCTGCAACAGCTTAAAGCTCTTGCCGAGCAAAACAGCGTGCCGGCACCCGATATTGCCGCCTTGATTGCCGCCGTCAAGCAAACCGCCCAACAATAAGGAGATTACGATGATTCGTACCCTAATCGTTCTATGTATTTTAGGCATCTGCGCCTTTATCGGCTATCAGGTGCAAACCTTGCCGCTCTATGTGCGCTTTTATAACGACCTGAACAACAGCTATTTCCAAACCCCGTTTCTGGCATGGATACTCATCTCGCTATTAGCGGCGATGCTGCTGTTTTTGATGTTTAAAGTTCTATGGTTTGTCTGGCGTTCGCCGAAAATCTTCAGCCGCAGCAGCCAAGCGCGCAAAGAATCCAAAGCCCACCGCCTCTTGCAGCAAGGGCTGAGTGCCTTAAGCCTCGGCAATTACCGCCAAGCGGAGAAAAAACTGGTCAAAGGCGGACAATTAGCCGCCCAAATCGGTCAATCGCCCGTTTTATATTACGAATATGCGGCGAGCGCGGCGGATTATCAGCAAGCCAATGAGCGGCGCGACCAATATTTCCTCTTGGCGCGCGAATATGCCAATAATAAGGAAAACCTCTTGGCACGCCTAAACGAAGCGGAAAGCCAAGTAGCGAACGGCGAATATGCCGCCGCTATCAAAAGCTTGCAGCAATTGCAGAACAAAGACCCGCGCAATCCTAAGATTATCAATCTCTTAGACAGTGCCTACGTACATTCCGAGCAATGGGCTTTGGCATGGCAAAACCTCAGCGGACTGCGCAATCACATCAGCGAAGCAAACTACCGCGAACGCCGCAAACTCTATGCGCGCGGCATGTTGCAAGACACCAGCGCGGTGGAAACTTTTGAGCAATTGCAAACCGCTTGGAAAAACCTCCCTGCCGATATCCGTGCCGACAAAGGCATGCTGCTGCAATATGCAAATTCATTGGTGGAAAACGGTCATGCCGAACAGGCGGAAAAATTATTGGCTGCCGAACTCAAGCAGCATCAAGACTTGGATTTGCTGCAAGCTTACAGCCAATTGCGCGGCATTAATTTTGCCAAGGCATTAAAAAATCTGGAAAACCTGCAAGCGCATTTCCCCGACAATGCCGTCTATCTCTACTGCCTCGCCTTAGTGGCTTACCGCGCGGAAGAGTTGGACAAAGCCGGTCAATATGTGGAAAGCTCGCTCAAACTGCAAGCCAGCCCGGAAGCCTTCGCATTATGGGGACGGATTTTAGAAGCGCGCAAACAGCCGGAAGCCGCCCTTGCCGCCTATCGCCAAGGCGTGAGCGGATTATTGGAGCAAGAAGCCTTGGCAGGCGAGTTGTTACCACCACCTGTGCAAGCGCCCGTGGCTATCAAATGAACAATATTCAATCTTTATCGGAAAAGCACAGTGCTATGCTGTGCTTTCCTTATATTTACTCATAGGCAATTGTTGATATGAAATTACTCATTTTGCGCCCCATTGAGCGCATTTTAAATAATCCTTCGCTTGTCGCCCTCATCTTTTTCGGACTGACGATTTGGCTGGGATTTTATTTTGTCGGGCAATGGATGCTGCCTGTGATTATCTCCGTCATTATTGCCTATTTACTTGAAGGTGTAGTGAAAAAATTGCAGAAAATCGGCGTGCGCCGCCTGTTTGCCGTGTGCATCGTCTTTCTCAGTTTTTCCGCTTTGATTGTCTTCATTCTCTTAGCCGCAGTGCCGACCTTGATCACGCAAAGCAAAAGCCTCATTGCCAATCTGCCCACCTATTTGGCTTATACCAATGCGCATTTGCAAGTGCTGCCGGAGCGCTTCCCCCAATTTGTCAGTCAAGACAATATCGACCAACTTATTCAATCGATTAACTTAATGGTCAGCGATTTTAGCCGCAGCGTTTTTTCGGGACAATTTGTCGCTTCCATCATGTCGGCATTCAGTTTGGTCGTCTATGCCATCTTAATCCCCATTTTGGTTTTCTTTATGCTCAAAGACAAAGTACAAATTTTGCAATGGCTGGGCAAATTTTTACCCGAAAACCGACAAATCATCGCCGATATTTGGTCTGAAGTCGATGTGCAAATCGGCAATTATATTCGCGGCAAATTTATCGAAATCTTAGTCATTTGGGCGATGTGCTTCGTTTCTTTCAGTATTTTCGGGCTGCAATATTCCCTGCTCCTAGGCTTGATGGTCGGCTTATCGGTGCTGATTCCCTACATCGGGGCAACCGTGGTTACCGTACCCGTGCTGATTGTCGCCTATATGCAATTCGGTTTCGACTCTAATTTTTGGTGGATTACCACGCTTTACATCATCATCCAAATTCTGGACGGCAATGTGATTGTGCCGATTATTTTCTCGGAAGCGGTCAGCATTCATCCCGTTGGCTTGATTATCGCGATTTTAATCTTCGGCGGCTTATGGGGATTTTGGGGCATTTTCTTTGCCATTCCCTTGGCAACTCTTGTCAAAGCGATTATTGAAGCATGGCGGCGTTACGAACAACCGCCTAATGATATTGGCATCGAATAAACAGCTAAAATTAAAGGGAGATATAAAATCTCCCTTTAATCTATTTATCCAACTGAATTATTCGCCTAACCACTGCTCAAAAATGGCATCATATTTGCCGTTGGCTTTAATCTCATCCAAACCGGCATTTATTTTTGCCAGCAATTCCGGATTTCCTTTGCTGACGACAAATCCGTATTCTGATTTACGAATTTCGCCATTCACGGATAAATTCATCAATTTGGCACCCAATTCAGGATATTGCTTAATCGAATATTTCAACATGGAATCATCGCTGACAAACAAATCTGCATCGCCTTTAAACACCATCTTAATGCCTAAAAATGTTGTCGGTGCATCGATAACCGGCACATTCATTTTTTCCAGCAAAGTATGTTTATTGGTTTTAAAGACTACGGCAACTTTTGCATTGCTTAAGTTTTCAATAGCATTATCGGTCAAAACATCTGATTTCGTATAAAGCGCCGTCGTATAGCCGGTGGTATAAGGAACGCTGACGCCATATTGTTCTTTACGTTTATCCGTAATTACAATGCTGGGCGCAATATCGCTTTGCCCCTCGTCAATCGCCTGTAATTTTTTATCGACAAGACGAAATTCAACATCAAAACCCTGCGATTCCGCAATCGCTTTGATTAAATCGACGTCGATACCAATAGGAAGCCCTTTCTCATCTTGAAAGGCTTTCGGCGGAGAATTGGGATTAATCGCAACCTTATACGTTTGTGCGAATGAAACCGCTGAAGATAAAGAAGAAAACAAAGCCCCAGTAAGAACAATCTTAGACCATACGCTATTCATCAATAATCCCTCATATTTATAAAAATGGATGGGCATGCTATCATAATAAAACAATAACAATCAAGATAATTATCTCAAAAACATCAATTCCCTTATTTAATATAACTTTATCATTTAACTATAAAAATTTTTCACAACCCCTAAAACTAGAGTAAAATAGATATTAATTTACTATCATAAAAACATACTATTTATGAAAAATTCAGCTAAATCGTTATTTTATAAAAATGCGGCACATCAGGCACAAATCTCCTATCCTCTCACATAAATTTCTCTTTTCTAGGAACTTCACTATGCACGATTTATACCCTGCGCAAATTCTGCAAGCCACAATTGACAAAGGCGTTGCCAAAGCCAATTTAGACACTATTCCAATGATTGTTTTGGGATTTTTAGGCGGCGCCTTTATCGCCCTAGGCTATCTCGCCTATATCCGCCTCGTCGGCACCATGCCGCATGATTGGGAAGGATTTTCCGTATTCATGGGCGCCAGCGTCTTCCCTATCGGCTTAATCTGCGTCTTGCTCGGCGGCGGCGAATTGATTACAGGCAATATGATGGCGGTGCCTGCGGCATGGTTTACGCGCCGCATCAGCCTTGCCGCCCTATGCCGCAATTGGGGCATCGTCAGCGGTATGAATTTGCTCGGCGCCATGGCGGTCGCTTGGTTTTTCGGACATTATTTGGGACTCACCGAAGGCAGCGTATGGGAAAAAACCGTAGCGGTGGCGCAAAGCAAAGTCGATGCCGATTTTTTCCGTGCCCTCGTTTCCGGTGTCGGCTGCAACTGGATGGTCTGTATGAGCGTGTGGCTGTGTTACGGCGCATCCAGCTTTTCAAGCAAAATTTTAGGCATTTGGTTTCCTGTGATGATTTTTGTGCTGATCGGCTTTCAGCACGTCGTCGCCAACATGTTTGTTATCCCTGCCGCCATTTGGGGCGGCGCAGCGATTTCTTGGGGAGAATTTATAGCCAATATGATTGCCGTATATATCGGCAATGTCATCGGCGGAGCGGTCTTTATGGCAGGGGCTTATGTGATGGCATATCCCCAAAGTCCGCACTAAGGCATCACAACTAAAGCTAAGGGCGGTCAGAAATCTTTTTGTCCGCCCTTAGCTTATTTCAGGCGATGTCGCTGCTGGCGAAAATCACATCACTCTCTGCATGCGCCCGCAACACAAGACGGCGCCCAAAGCCGATTAAAGCGGCTGTGGCATGAGACAATTCCATCTCTTGCCCTTGTGCCGACACACACACCCTGCCCT
This sequence comes from Suttonella sp., assembly GCF_056855035.1. Taxonomy (NCBI): domain Bacteria; kingdom Pseudomonadati; phylum Pseudomonadota; class Gammaproteobacteria; order Cardiobacteriales; family Cardiobacteriaceae; genus Suttonella; species Suttonella sp. The sequence continues at coordinate 20,035 of NZ_JBXGGR010000096.1, read as the reverse complement.
GCATCGGCAATACAATACCGGCTTGCGGACAGTCCAGACTTATCTCATCGCCTGCCGCCAAATGCACACTGTAAAAACAATAATCCGCCACCGGCGCAGGATAGCGATGCCAAACCTTGCTGCCCTCGGCAGGCGGCGCAATAATCTCGGGCTTAACGGCGGCGGTATCCACAATCCGCAGCAACTCGGGAATATCCACATGCTTGGGCGTTAAGCCTGCACGCAAAACATTATCCGATGCCGCCATCAGCTCGACATTCTGCCCGCGCAAATAAGCATGCGGCAAACGCGCGCGCTGGAAAATGCCTTCGCCGACATTCATGCGCACGATATTGAAAAGATAAAAACTGATTAAGCCCGCATCCAGTTTCTGCGGCGAAATCTCCATCGCCTGCACGGCATAATGCAGCCAATAATCGGGATTATCAGAGACTTCCTGCGGCGCGCTTTGCGCCAACAGCGGCGACAGCCAAGCGCTCAACTGCGCTTGATCCGCCTGCATAATCTCCTGATACGCCTGCGCCACGCCCTTATCACGAATCCATTTTCCCAGTGATGCCAATGAAGGACGGCTGTTAATCCGCTCGAGAATCAAAGATTCTTCCGCAAAACCATGCAAGAGCCAGAATTCCGACAAAGCAATCATATTTTCAGGCTTATGATTATCGTCTTTATAATTGCGCTCGGCGGCATTATGCGCCACGCCCTGCGCATTTTCGCGGGCAAAACCCGCTTCCGCCTGCTGTTTGTCGGGGTGTAATTGAATAGACAACGGCAGGCGCACGTCTAAAATTTTGAGCAAAAAAGGCAAACGTCTGCCGAAACGCGCAATCGATTGCGGACTTAATATCTCTTCGGCATGCTCCTCCAACCATTGATTCAAAGGCTGAACGCCGCCCTCAACCTCAATGCCAGCAGGGGCTTGGGCATGATCGCCGAACCATAATTCCGCCGCCGGCTCCCGGCTAGGCGGATTGCCCAAAAGCCGAGGAATATAATCATAACCGCCCCAAGCATAGGGCTGCACATTGCCGTGAAGTAAATACATCATGAGTTTTTTCCTGCCAAAAAATGATTCAATGCCTCTTCGCCGGCAAAAAATGCGGCGGCGCGCTCCAGCTCACGCAGATGCGCGGCGGGCAAATACAATTGCTGCCCCGAAACCAATGTCAGCAGCAATACGCCGTCTTCCGACAGCTGCATGCTTTTGATAGCGGCATACGTCCAATAACGTCCACCGAAGGTAAAGCCCTTGGCTTTCAAGCGCCATTTGGGATAGCGCAGTCCATGATACAGAATCAAGCCCATTAACAGCACTAAGGCAATGCGGTTGAAGATGGAATTGCCTTGCGTGAATTCATAATACAAACCCGCCGCCACGATTAGACTTAAAAAAACGGCATCGGCGGCACGGCGTTTTAAACGCATCGCGACCAATGTTTTGCCGAAGCGGTAATGCTGAACCAATTCGTCATAAATCAAGAAAGCAGCATAGCCGCCTGCCAATAGTGCCAAACCAATACTGCTAAAAGTCATTCCGTTTCCTTAGAGGATATATATAGTACCTTAAGGTCAAAACAAGACTTAGAGATACGTATTTTGTTAAGAAAAGTCCTTGAAATCATCTTATTTTGACCTTAAGAGACTATAAAAAACTTCCCGCCGCAGCGGGAAGTTTCTGTTTGAGCATTAAGAAGGTACGGCAAAAAAACCTACCGAATAACCCAAAATGCCGATGACGAATATGCCGAAAATCAGCCAAACGGCATTGATACCTTTGCGCAGTAAGAACATGCACAAGAAGGTCAGCCCCAAGGCGGGCAAGCCGGGCATCAAATCATCTAAAGTACTTTGCACAGTACGTATCTCAACTTCCCCAAGTTGATTGGTGATTTCCGACAACTGATAAGGAATATGGATTTTTGTCCATTTGTTAACGAGCGCGCCCATGACGAACAGACCCAAAATAGAGGCGGCTTCGGTAATTTTCTGCAAAGCGCCGCCGCCCATATCCGAGACAATTTCCAAACCGCGGCGATAGCCGTATTGAATGCCCCAATAGCGGAAAAACAGACGAACGATATTAAACATCAGGAAGAAGAGAATCGGACCCAAAATGCTGCCTTGCTGCGCTATGCCGGCGCCTATCCCTGCAAATACAGGTCTTGCCGTTCCCCAGAAAATCGGATCGCCGACCCCTGCTAGAGGCCCCATCAAACCGACTTTCACGCCGTTAATCGCCGCATCATCGATTGGAGCGCCATTGGCGCGCTCTTCTTCCATCGCCAAGTTCACGCCCAAAATCGGCGCGGTCATGAAAGGCTGGGTATTATAAAATTCCAAATGTCGCTTAATCGCATCTTTGCGCTCTTGGCTATTGGCATCCGGATAAAGACGACGAATAGCGGGAACCATACCAAAGCAATAACCTAAGGCTTGCATGCGCTCAAAGTTCCATGAACCTTGGAGCAAATTAGAGCGTAAAAAACAGGCGGCAATATCGCTTTTGGTTAAGCGCAGACGCTTTTCAGTTTGCATTGTTTCCATTGAGAGGCTCCTTAGTCTAATTCATTATCTAATTTACTTTTTCCGGCTGTTTTTGCCGCGCCCGCGCCTGCCAGCCCTTTATAATATTTGGGGTGCATTTGGATATAGAAATATGCCAATGCCGATCCCAATACGCCCAGTGCCACTAAATTGAACTGCGTAAAAGCCGCCACCACAAAGCCGACAAAGAAAAACATCATCAAATGCGGCGCACGCATCATATTGATAACCATCGCATAACCGACTGCAACAACCATATTGCCCGCTACATTCAGACCACCGGTGACTTCTTCCGGAATACTTTTAAAGAGCGATTGTGCCGCATCCGTGCCGACAGTCGCCGCCACGATAACCGCAGGAATGGCAATCCGCATCGCCTGCAAGAGTAATGCGGACAAATGCAAGACGGTAATCGTCGTCAGATTGCCGGTTTTAATCGCCTTATCCGCCGCATGTTGGAAACCGACGGTAACCGTGCGTACCAAAATCGTCAATACCTGCCCGGCTGCGGCGATCGGAATCGCCAAGGCAATCCCTGCGCCGATTTCCTGTTTGCCGGCAATAACCAAAATCGTCGAAATAATCGATGCCAAAGCGGCGTCCGGTGCGATTGCCGCCCCGATATTCATCCAACCCAATGCCATCATTTCCAATGTGCCGCCGACGATAATCCCCGTGGTTACATCACCTAAGACCAAACCGGTTAAGGTACAGGCAATCAAAGGACGGTGGGTTTGAAATTCGTCTAAAACCGCTCCCATACCTGAAAGACAGCCGACTAAGAAGATTAAAATAATTTGAAAAACAGAAATTTCCATATCCGACTCCTTTATGGACGATATTTTTGCGCAATCAATTCAAGCACCGGCACTTTCTTGTCCGAAGCCACTTTGCGCACCTCGAGCTCGATACCCTTGCTGTCTAATTCCTTAAAGGCTTCAATGTCTTTCTCATCGACTGAGACCGACATATCCAGCATTACGCGCCCTTCTTTATATGCCATGCCGCCGATATTGATGGAATCGATTTTCACGCCGCGGCGCACCAATTCCAAGGCATCGCTGGGATTAGTAAAGAGCAGCATCACTCTTTCTTGCGCATAATCGGGATTGTTATACACACGCATCATCTTATCCACGCCAACCACATGCGCGGTAACGCCCGGGGGCGCGGCTTGCTTGAGCATGGAACTGCGCGTTTTATCGGCGACGATACTGTCATTAACCACAATAATGCGGCTGATGCCCGTTTCTTTCGTCCAGCGCGTCGCCACCTGTCCGTGGATTAAGCGGTCGTCAATCCGCCACAGACCGAAACTCATATGCGGACCTTCATTGGCTTGCTGCGAAGCCTCATGGCGCAAACGCTGAATTTCCGGATCGTTTTCATCAAAATCCGCTTCCACAACCTCAGCATCTTGCACCGGCGCCGCCGCAGCTTTTGCCAAAGCTTGAGTGCGCACACCTTTGATGCCGTCAGCAGCTTCGCTTAAGGCGGTTTGGCATAATAAAGACAAATCATCCTCATCATCACGCCCCATCAATACCGATACCAACATCGGCACATTGACGCCCGTCAACACCTCTGCCGAAGCTACTTCTTCCGCAATTTTGCTGCTGGCGTGAAAAGGCGTGCCGCCCCATAAATCCACCAATAATAATAAGCCCTGAGAAGTGTCCAAAGACGGCAAGGCTTGGCGGATTTTCTCCGCCAACACTTCGCCGTTCTCCCCGGGCATAAAGTCTATGCAACAAACATTGTCTTGCTCACCGATAATCATCTCCGCTGTCGCCAGCAGAGCTTTGGCTGCCTGACCATGCGTTGCAAGCACAACCGCAATCGTCATTACCTAACTCCTTTGCTAAAACGCTGGAATACCTTTCTGAACGCCCAAACATTACTTGAGTGCAAGAAAAGTGTAACTAAAATTTTACTATTAAGCAATGAGAATAATTAGCGGCTTAAATGCCCTGAAACGGCAGAGTTTGCCCTAATTTATCGCTTTCCATCGCCAAATTGATTAGGGCGGTAGTGATTAAGACTTCTTCTACTTTTACCGCCAATTCCGCACCTGTCTCAATCGCTGCCGCGATATTCCGATAATAAGCGGGGAATTGACCGCGTTCGCCGGCAATGCGCCGCGCTTCGCCCTCAGGCGAATAGAATATGCCGTCATGGATACTGTCTTCTATACCGAAGGCGGCATCGTCGGGCAGAATGCCGTTTTTCAGCTGCGTTTCTTGGCAATCCAAGCCGTATTTGACATAAGTGCCTTGATCGCCCTGCAGCATATAGCGCGGATTCGGGGCGGCATTAAAGGGCGAGGTGTGCAACAGCACTTCAAAATCGGGGTAATACAGCTGCACATGGGCGTAATCCACCGTAGGGCTGCCGTCACGCAAGGCACGCAGACGTGCATGAAGCGCTTGCGGCGCGCCGAATAATTGCAGGGTTTGGTCCAGCAAATGCGGTCCGAGGTCGTACCAGATACCGGTACCTGCGCCCGCATTTTCGCGCCAGCGATTGCGGTATTGTGGGCGGAAGCGGTCCCAATGTGCGGCAAAATAACGGACTTTGCCGACTTCGCCACGCGCAATCAAGGCTTTGAGGGTTAAGAAATCACCGTCCCAACGGCGGTTCTGAAATGCGGACAATATCAAGCCTTTTGCCTGCGCAAGGGCTTGCAATTCCTGCCCTTGCGCCACCGTCAGCACCATCGGTTTTTCCAGCACCACATGTTTGCCAGCGTTCAAGCATTGCTTAGCCATCGGATGATGCAAATCATTGGGCGCGGTAATGACGACCAAATCCGCCGCATCCGCCGCCAGCATGCCGTCGATGTCTGCAAACTGCCGCGCCTGCGGATAGGCGCTGAGATCCAGCGCCGTTTGCCGACTGACGATTGCGCTGATTTCAAAGGCAGGATTGCTCCGCACGAGCGGCAAATGAAAGGTTTGCGCCGCCATGCCGTATCCGACTACTGCTACTCTGATCATATTGTCCTCGCTGTTTTAAGTGGATTTACGCAAACAGACCGCGCTTTCGATATGTTCGCTGAAAGGAAATTGGTCGAATAAAGCGGCGGCTTGCACTTGATGGCTTGCCGCCAATACCGCCAGATTATCCGCTAAGGTCTTAGGATTGCAGGATACATAAATAATCTGCTCAAAACGGCTTAATAATGCCAAGGTTTGCGCATCAATGCCCGCACGCGGCGGATCTACAAAAACGCAGGAAAAATCATAATCCTGCAAGCATATGCCGTCTTGATGCAGGCGTTTGAATTCACGCTCGCCCCGCCAAGCCTGACTGAATTCTTCCGCCGACAAGCGTGCTACCGCAATATTATCCGCTTGGTTTAACTTCACATTCTCACGCAGGGCGGCGATGCCCGTTTTGCTGATTTCGGTCGCCAGTACGCGACGGAAATACGGCGCCAGCGGCAAAGTGAAATTGCCGTTGCCGCAATACAATTCCAATAAATCACGCTGTCCTGCGCCGCCTTCCGCCTGCCGGCAAGCCCATGTCAGCATTTTTTCGCATACTTGCGCATTGGGCTGGGAAAAACTTTGCTCGATTTGCACATAATCAAAAGCGCGTCCGCCGACCTGCAAACGCTCGCGCACATAGTCGCGTTCCAACACGATTTTCTGTCCGCGCGAACGCCCGATTAGCGCAACGCCCAATTGCTCTTGTAATTTTGCAGCCGCTGCCTGCCATGCTTCGTCCAAGCGGCGATGATAAATAAGCGTAATCAGGCTGTCACCCTGCAAGGTTGCCAAAAATTCCACCTGAAACAATTTGCGCGACAGCAGCGGCTCGGCATTGATTGCCGCCAATAAGGGCGGCATAAGCCGATTAATCGCCAGACAGGCGGCGGGAAACTGCGTGAGTTTAATCACATTGCCCCCGTGCAGACTTTCTCCTTTGGGGCTCATGGCATAATGCACGCCCTGCTCGTCATGCCAGATGCGGAATTCCGCGCGCATGCGGTAATGCTCGGGCGGAGAATCGAAGACCTCAATGCCGCCCTGCCAATAAGGGCTTAACAACTGCTGTAAATATTGCTGCTTGTCGCTTAATTGTGCCTGATAGGCGCGGGCTAAATCGTTCATATTCGTTCAAGTAAAAAGGCGATTGTCGGCGCTTTCGGGCACACTGTCAAAAATTATCCGCCGCCAACGCCGAAAAAGGGTGCCGCTGTCCTTTTATGCTATAATCCGCCCCTTGTTTTGAATGGACACAACGGATTTCCTATGAGTTACGATTCCTCCAATATCCGCGTATTAAAAGGGCTGGAAGCGGTGCGCACCCGCCCGGGCATGTATATCGGCAATACCGATGACGGCAGCGGTCTGCATCATATGGTCTTTGAAGTGGTGGATAACTCGGTGGACGAAGCATTAGCGGGCTATTGCGACCATATCGTCGTAACCATTCATCAGGACGAATCGGTATCCGTACGCGATAACGGACGCGGTATTCCTGTGGATATCCACCCCGAAGAAGGACGCAGCGCGGCGGAAGTCGTGATGACCGTCTTACATGCCGGCGGCAAATTTGATGACGACAAAGTCTCGGGCGGCTTGCACGGCGTGGGTGTATCCGTCGTGAACGCCCTATCCGAAAAACTCGAAATGACCATCTGGCGCGACGGCAAAATCCACACGCAAACCTTTGTCCACGGCGAACCGCAAGCCCCGCTTGCCGTTATCGGCGACACCGAAGAAACCGGCACACAAGTGCGCTTCCTCGCCAGCATCGATACCTTCAAACTGGTGCAATACGACTATGAAATTCTTGCCAAACGTCTGCAAGAACTCGCCTTTTTAAACTCGGGACTGCGCATCGAGCTGCATGACGAACGCAACGGCGACAGCGATGTCTTCCAATATGACGGCGGACTGCGCGCTTTCGCCGAATACCTCAACCGCAATAAAACCGTCCTGCACAATGAAATCTTTTATTGCCAAGGCAAGCAAGGCAATATGATCATCGAAATCGCCATGCAATGGAACGACGGCTATCAAGACAATACCTATTGCTTTACCAACAACATTCCCCAACGCGACGGCGGCACGCATCTGGAAGGCTTCCGCCTCAGTCTGACCCGCGTCTTAAACGCCTATCTAGAAGAAAGCGGACTGCTTAAAAAAGCCAAAATCTCCACCAACGGCGAAGACATCCGCGAAGGACTGACCGCCATCGTCTCCGTTAAAATCCCCGGCCCGAAATTCAGCTCGCAAACCAAAGACAAACTGGTCTCCAGCGAAGTCAAAAGCACGGTCTCCGGCATCTTCGGCGAAAAATTCAAAGAATTTCTCTTAGAACAACCCAATGACGCCAAAATCATCGCCGGCAAAATCGTCGAAGCCGCACGCGCAAGAGAGGCGGCACGCAAAGCCCGCGAAATGACTAGACGCAAAGACGTCTTAGATATTGCCGGACTACCCGGCAAACTCGCCGACTGCCAAGAAAAAGACCCCGCGCAATCCGAACTCTTCCTCGTGGAAGGCGACTCGGCGGGCGGCTCCGCCAAGCAGGGGCGCAACCGCAAATTCCAAGCCATCTTGCCGCTGAAAGGCAAAATTCTGAACGTGGAAAAAGCGCGCTTCGACAAAATGCTCGACTCCGCCGAAATCGGCACCCTTATTACCGCGCTCGGCACCGGCATCGGCAAAGAAGATTTCGACCTCGGCAAATTGCGCTACCACCGCATCATCATCATGACCGATGCCGACGTGGACGGCGCCCATATCCGCACCCTGCTGCTGACCTTCTTCTACCGCCAAATGCCGCAATTGGTCGAACAAGGACATATCTACATCGCCCAGCCGCCGCTGTATAAAGTCAAAAAAGGCAAACAAAGCCAATATTTAAAAGACGACAACGAACTCAATGAACTGCTTCTGACCCAAGCGCTGGACGATGCCGCCCTCCATGTATCGGCACAGGCGCCGGCAATCAGCAAAACCGCCTTTGAACAATTGGCGCGCGATTATCTGCAATTAGAACAACTGATTGACCGACTCTCGCACCGCTACGACCCCCGCATTCTGCGCGCCCTGATTGAAACACCGGCGCTTAGTCGCGACATGTTCCAAGACTATGCGCAATTGCAGGCATGGATCGGCGATTATCAAAAGCACCTAAACCGCTTCTCCAGCGCAGGTATACAGCTGACCGCCCAAGCCATCGATCCCGAGCAGCCGCGCATCCATGTCCACATCAACCAGCACGCCAACGACATGCACAATTTCTTTACCGCCCATTTCGTGGACTCGCCCGAATACCGCAAAATGTCCGCTTTCGGCAAAGAAATCCATAATTTACTGCAAGAAGGCGCTTATTTTGAAAACAGCAAAGGCAAAATCCCTGTGCGCTATTTTAGCGAAGTCATTACCGCCCTCTTTGCCGAAGGAAAAAAAGCCTACGATATTCAACGCTATAAAGGTCTGGGCGAAATGAACCCCGAGCAATTATGGGAAACCACCCTCGACCCTGAAGTGCGCCGCATGCTGCAAGTCAATATCCAAGACGCGCGCGTCGCCGATGAAGTCTTTACCATGCTGATGGGCGAAGAAGTCGAACCGCGCCGCGCCTTTATCGAAGAAAACGCCATCCGCGCCGGCAATATCGATATTTAAACCCTTCTTTCCGCCGACGCGAAAGCCCAAACCTTTGCGCGTCAGCACCCCTCCAAAAATCCGAAAAACATATGAAAACTCTAGGCATTATCGGCGGCATGTCGCCCGAAAGCACCGAAATCTATTACCGCGACATCAACCGCTTGGTTAATCAAGCCGCCGGCGGCAACCGCTCCGCGCCGATTGTTATGCTCAGCGTGGACTTTGAAGAAATCGTCCGTCATCAAAAAAACGGTGCATGGCAGCAAACCGCCGCCATCTTGAGCGAAGCCGCCCGTAAACTCGAAAGCATCGGTGCAGAAGGCATTTTGCTTGCCACCAATACCATGCACAAAAATGCCGAAGACATCGCCGCCGCCATCTCCGTCCCTTTCCTGCACATTCTTGATGCCGCCGCGCAAGCCATTCAGGCGCGACAACTCCGCAAAATCGGCGTATTAGGCACGGCTTTTACCATGCAAGATAATTTCTACCGTCAAGGTTTGGCTGAACGTGGCATCGAGATGCTCGTTCCCGAGACGGCAGTGCAGACGGAAATTCATCGCATCATTTTTGAAGAACTGTGCCTAGGGAAAATACTGCCGCAAAGCCGCGCCTTTTATCTGGATGCGGTGCAGGCTCTGGCAGCGCAAGGCGCAGAAGGCATTATTTTGGGCTGCACCGAAATCGGTCTGCTGATTCGGCAAGAAGACCACCATTTGCCCTTCTTCGACACCGCTGCCCTACATGCACAAGCGGCAGCGGATTTTGTCCTTTCCGACTAATTAACGCTTATGTCTTGGTTATTCTACGCCCTGCTTGCCGCCCTATTCGCCGCTTTAACCGCTATTTTCGCCAAAATCGGCTTACAAGGCATCAACAGCGATTTCGCTACCTTTATCCGCACCGTGATGATTATCTTCATCGTCGCGCTCTGGGTCAGCTATCTGGGCAAATGGCAGTCTTTTGCCGATATCGGCGGCAGGCAATGGGGCTTTTTATTTTTATCCGCCGCTGCCACAGGCTTTTCTTGGCTTTTTTATTTCAAAGCCCTGCAAATCGGACAAGCCGCCCATGTCGCGCCGGTGGATAAATTATCGGTAGTCTTCGTGGCCGTCTTTGCCACTCTGTTTTTAGGCGAACGCCTAAGCGCACGCGAATGGTTCGGCATCGCCCTGATTGTCGGCGGCGTTTTATTACTGACCCTCAAAGCCAATCCTAAACCGGCCCCCGCACAAACAGCACCGACACAGCATCATTCCTCATCATAAAAAAGCGGCAGATACATCTCTTTTCCTAGCTCTCCGCCTTTTATATAGTCAAAGAAATGAAAAAGTAGCACAGTAATGCTGCTAACAGGTAGCGCAGAGAGTACGGCGAGATGTGTTTAAATTGTAACTCTTTTTGAATTCCTTGACTATAGTTTCTTCAGATTAAAATGAGACAATAAAAATTTTCAACATATTAAAAAATATTTCAATATGTTGTGTTGAGGCGTATCATTTTAATCTGAAGAGACTATATTTTCCCCATTTCAAGGCGACATTGTACTTATTTCTGTACTCAGCTATAATTGCTTCACTCGATATGAAACGAAGGGCGAAACACGCCTCCTTGCTATACTCTCGACACACAGCTGTTTTTCATAGATTTTCAGAGGAAACCAAACATGCAAGTCATGAACTATTCTACCTTTCGCAATCAACTTTCCAGCGCCTTAGACAGCGTCAACGATAATCACACGCCTTTGCTGATTACGCGGCAAAACGGCAGTCCGGCAGTCTTGATGAGTTTGGAAGATTTCCGCGCTTATGAGGAAACCGCCTATTTAATGGCAAGTCCGAAAAATGCGGCGCGTTTAAATCAAGCCATCGAACAAATTCGCCAAGCACAAGCCGGCATTCATGCCTTAATTGAAGAATGATGATTGCGTGGTCAGACGGCGCATGGGAAGATTATCTCTATTGGCAAGAGACGGACAAATCTATGCTCAAACGCATTAACCGCCTGATAAAAGATACGATGCGCCATCCTTTTCAAGGCTTGGGCGACCCCGAAGCGCTGAAACATCATTGGTCGGGATTTTGGTCGCGCCGCATCAATAAAGAACACCGCTTGGTTTACCAAGTGAAAGGCGACATGCTCTATATTGCGCAATGCCGTTATCACTATTGATGCTGCCTGATTGCGACAAAGCCAAGCGGTGTGATGGTTGATAATGAATTAATACTGCAACAGCAGATATTTGCTTTCGATGTAATCTTCAATCCCTTGTTTGCCGCCCTCGCGTCCCAGCCCTGATTGTTTGATACCGCCGAAAGGCGCGGCTTCGTTGGAAATGATGCCGCTGTTGATGCCGACCATGCCGTATTCCAAAGCATCCGCCACACGATGAATGCGCCCGATATCGCGGCTGTAGAAATAAGCCGCCAGACCGAATTCCGTATTATTGGCTTGGGCAATCACTTCTTCTTCGCTGTCAAAGCGGAAAATCGGCGCCAAAGGCCCGAAGGTTTCTTCTTTGGCGACTTTGGCATCATAGGGCACATGGCGCAAAATGCTGGGTTCAAAGAACAATTCTCCTGCGCTGTGTGCTTTGCCGCCGCAGACCAATTCCGCGCCTTTGGCAAGTGCATCATCAATATGCTCCTGCACTTTAAGCAGCGCATTGCTGTCAATCAAAGGTCCGAAATTCACGCCTTCCGAGAGACCGTTGCCAATTTTCAGTTGCTCTACCGCCGCTTTAAGCTGGCTGACAAAGGCGTCATACACGCCGCTTTGCACATAAATGCGGTTAGCGCAGACGCAGGTTTGCCCCGCATTTCTGAATTTGCTGGCGATGGCGCCCTGCACGGCTTTGCCGATATCGGCATCGTCAAAGACGATAAAGGGCGCGTTGCCACCCAATTCCAGCGAGACTTTTTTAATCGTGGACGCGCATTGCTGCATGAGCAATTTGCCGGTGGCGGTCGAGCCTGTGAAGCTGAATTTGCGCACCGTATCGCTTTCGGTCAGCACTTTGCCGATGGCTTTGGCTTCGCCAGTAATGACGTTAAACACGCCTTTGGGGATGCCCGCCTCTTCTGCCAATGCCGCCAATGCCAACGCAGAAAGCGGCGTTTGACTGGCGGGACGAATGATAAAGCTGCAACCTGCCGCCAAAGCGGGCGCGGCTTTGCGGGTAATCATGGCATTGGGGAAATTCCAGGGCGTAATCGCCGCGCACACGCCGATAGCCTGTTTTTGCACGATAATTTTCTGATTCTCACCTGCAGCGGGTATGGTTTCGCCGTAAATGCGCTTGGCTTCTTCCGCATACCATTCAATATAGGAGGCGCCGTAAGCGATTTCGCCGCGCGCTTCCGCCAAAGGCTTGCCCTGTTCGCGGGTAAGGATTTCCGCCAGCTCTTCCTGATGTTGCATGATAAGGTCAAACCATTTACGCAAAATCTTGCTGCGTTCTTTGGCGGTTTTATCGCGCCACGCAGGTAAAGCCGCTGCCGCCGCTGCTACCGCTTGCTCCGCCTCTGCCGCGCCGAAATTCGGCACATAGGCAATAATTTCTCCTGTGGCAGGATTGCTCACGGCAATATCGCCTGTACCCAGCCATTGTCCGTCAATATAACATTGTTGTTTTAAAAGCATATTCACCTCTTTTATCCGCAGCGCGGCGATACTGCCGCACTTCAATCATAAATTAAGCCAATTGCATTTCAAAATCATACAACCGCCATTTCCATTTATTATAGATAAGTTCAAACCGCCGCCGCTTTTCTAAAAGCATTGAATTACTATAGGCAATCACGCATAATTCCGAAATATTTCTCATAAAGTTTAAGGAGATTGAAGTGAAAAAATTACTACTTACATTGGCTCTCGCTCTGTGCGCAATACAGCCCGGCTTTGCCGAACACCGCCATGAAAAAAACAGCATAAAAGCCCAATATGAAGACATCGACGTGATATTGGACAAAAGCCTCATGCCGCCCGATTTAGCGGAACTTCAAATTCGTCCTGAATTTATCGATCTGCTGCACATCGACAGCAAGACTTATCAAAACGAGCTGGAATACACCGCCGCTAAAGAGAAAAAGCAATATTATTTTGATAAAGACGGTCAATCCGTCGATGCTCCGGCGACAGGCGGCTATTACCGCGAAATCTTAGGCACAAGCGCAGACGGCAAACCCGTCGCACAGGATTTCTACCAAGACAGCGCTACGCCGCAAACCGCGCCTTTTATCCTAAACCCCGGCAAAGAAAATGATTTTTCGACCGACGGTAATGATGGGCGCATCGTGTGGTATAACCCCGAAGGAAAAGTTACCGACATCGCCGTCTTTTCCCAAGGCAAACGGCAAGGCGGGCTTTTATTTATTACCGAGAAAGGCTTAAATATAATTGATGTTGAAAAAGAACAATCTATTTTCTATTCTCTGGACGGCAAATTGCTCTCCCATATCGACCAACAAAAAGAGCAGGAGTTTTTCTATTATCACAGCGGCAAAATCATGCTGATTTTCCAAGAAAAAGACGGAAAACCTTATTATCGTGCTTGGAATGAGGCAGGCAAAGAAGTCGAGATTTCGGAAATTGTGCCGCAATTGATGGGCGCTTACGAATTGCGCCAAGACATCTATCAAGACATCTATCAATCCGTCCTAAAAGAAATAGAAGCAGTACTGGAAGAAGCGAAAAATCATGAATAAATATCTCTTGTTAGCCGCCGCATTATTCGCCGCTTGCGCCCATAGCGAAAGCCGCAAAAATACGCTACCCGAAAACCCCATTGAAACCACAGTCAAAAGCCATAAAAACATACTGCCAACAACGCAAGCTGCGGCGGATATGGCGGCGCCGCATATCCGCAATCTGGACATACACCCGAATTTTGATACGGCACTCTTTAGCGTTGACGCCAAAACCTTTCTCAATGATTTGCAGTTTACGCCTGCAAAAAAAGAACAACGCTACTATTTTTATGGCGCCGATCAGGAACATGTCAGCAGCGAACAGGCGCAAGGCGGCGGCTATTACCGCCTGATTCTCGGCAGTACCGCTCAAGGCGATTCCGTTGCACAGGATTTCTACCAAGACATCGAAGCGCCGCAAACCTCGCCCTTTTTGCTGGTCAAAGGTAAAGAAAAGGATTTCAGCACCGACAGCAGCAACGGGCGCACCGTTTGGTACACACCTGAAGGCACGGTCGAGACGATTGCCGATTTCGCCGAGGGTAAAAGAATCGGCTGGAGCTTAATCCTGCGCGAAGGCAAGCCCATCATGCGCATACATACTATCGACGATAAAACGCAGGCATCCGAACATGTGATTTTCGATGCCGAAGGCAGAATCGTGATTCACAGCCGCAATAACAGCGAATACACCTTTTTCTACCCTAACGGCTCGGCGATGTTTTACGTCGATGAAGGGCGGCAGCCGGTCGAGCCGCTGGCTTGGGATGAAAACGGCAAGAGCATAGAGCCGTTTGAGGTTCTCAATCAAATCAATGAATTGATGCTGCGTCAAAATGAAGTCATCCAATACATTCTTGACAGCAACGACATCAATTAATCCGACACTTCCCTTTGGGCGCCATGCTTGGCTTTTTGCTATGGCATACGCGCCCACAATGCTATAATCCCTGCTTTCACAATTCATTACTTAAACAACCTATGTCAGAACATCTCAGCTTTGCCGATTTCGCTCTAGATCCCGCCATTCAAGCCGCCATTGAAGACTGCGGATTCAGCCGCCCCACCCCCATTCAAGAAAAAACCCTGCCGCTCACGCTGAAAGGCTACGACGTCATGGGCATTGCCCAAACCGGCACAGGCAAAACCGCTGCATTTCTGATTTCCTTACTCAATTATCTACTCAGCACCCCCGTTCATCCCAAAGCCAAAGGTCCGTGGGCAATTGTGCTGGCGCCGACACGCGAACTCGCCATTCAAATCAAAAAAGACCTCGACCAACTCGGACGCTATACCGGTTTGACCAGCCTCGCCATCTACGGCGGCACCTCCATCGAGCATCAAAAAGCCCTGTTTGAAGCGGCGAATATCGACATCATCATCGGCACGCCGGGGCGGATTATCGACCTTTACAAACAGCGGGTATTCCGCCTGAAAAACATCGAAGTCTGCGTATTGGACGAAGCCGACCGCATGTTCGACCTCGGCTTTATCGACGATGTGCGCTTTCTGCTGCGCCAAATGCCGCCTGCCGACGAGCGTCTGAACCTCCTGTTTTCCGCTACCATGGCGCAGAAAGTGCAGGAACTGGCTTATGAATATTTCAATGCGCCGCAAAATTTGAGCGTGGAAAGCGAGCAAACCACCGCCGACAACATCCGACAATCGCTCTACCATACCGCCAGCCATGAAAAAACGCCCCTGCTGCTCGGCTTATTGGCAGCGGAAAAACCGGAACGCAGTATGATTTTCCTCAATACCAAACGCGATTTGGAACGCCTTAGTTTGGTACTTAGCAGCAACGGCTATCCCAATGCCGCCCTCTCGGGCGATTTGGCGCAGAAAAAACGCGAACAAGTGATTAAAGACTTCCAAGAAGGCAAAGTGAACATTGTCGTCGCCACCGACGTTGCCGCGCGCGGCATCCACGTGCCGGGAGTTACACATGTATTTAATTACGACCTGCCGCAAGTGGCGGAAGACTATGTACACCGCATCGGGCGCACCGCGCGCGCCGGCGCATCGGGTACCGCCATCAGCTTTGCCTGCGAAGAATACGTCTACTCCCTGCCGGAAATCGAACATTACATCGGGCAGAAAATCGAAGTCGCCACATTACATGACGAACTGCTTGCCGATGTCGTTCCCCCTGCGGAAGAAGACCTGCAAGCCCTGCGCGACGAACGCAAACAACGTCAGCAGCGCAACCGCCCGCAAAACGGCAATCAGCGCCATCGCAGCAGCAATCCCAACCGCCGCAGACGCCCCGCGCAAGACGGACAAGCCTCGTCTTAAACCCTAGACGCATTTGCCGCCGACATCGGCGGCAAATCTATTGATACCCCTTGGCATGAAGCCTTTCCCATACCTGTCAGCATATAAAGGAAAACCATGAAAAAACGCGTTCTTACAGGCATCAACACCACCGGCATACCGCATTTAGGCAATTATGTCGGCGCTATCCGCCCTGCCATTACCGCCGCCAACCAGCAAGCCCAAGGCGAATCCTTTTTATTTTTAGCCGATTTGCACGCCCTGATTAAATGCCACGACCCCGAAACCGTGCATCAATCCTCTCTTGCCATTGCCGCCACATGGCTTGCCTGCGGCTTAAACCCTGAAAAAGTAACCCTGTACCGCCAATCGGACATCCCCGAAATCACGGAACTCAATTGGATATTTAACTGCGTCTGCGCCAAAGGCCTGATGAACCGCGCTCATGCCTACAAAGCGGCGGTAGATGCCAACAACGCCGACAATAATGCCGACCCTGACTACGGCATTTCTATGGGCTTATTCTGCTACCCCGTTCTTATGGCGGCAGATATTCTGATGTTTAACGCCACCCACGTCCCCGTTGGACGCGACCAAATCCAGCATTTAGAAATGGCGCGTGATATTGCCGCGCGTTTTAATCACCGCTATGAAAACCTATTCGTCATGCCCGAAGCCGTCGTCGATGACAACGTCGCCCTACTCACTGGCACAGACGGACGCAAAATGAGCAAAAGCTATCACAATACCATTGCCCTCTTTGAGCCTGAAAAAAGCCTGCGCAAACAAATCATGAAAATTGTAACCAACTCTCAAGCACCTGGTGAGCCAAAAAATCCTGATGATTCCACCATTTTCGACATCTACCGCGCCTTTGCTTCTGAAGCGGAAATCGCCGCTATGCGCCAGCATTATGCTGAGGGCATCAGCTGGGGCGATGCCAAACAAATGCTCTTTGAACGCATCAATGCCGAACTCAGTACCCCGCGCGAAATCTATCACTCCCTCATGGCAGAGCCGGCAAAAATCGAAGCCGTTCTGCAAGCAGGCGCAGAAAAAGCGCGTCGGGAAAGCCGCGCCTTTTTGGCACAAATCCGCCATGCCGTCGGCATCCGCCCGCTCGCCTAAAGGAATCAAAGCCGCATGAGCCTCGCCACCGTCTTCTCGCGCGCCCCCTTAAGCTTGAATGCTCCCTTGGTGCGCGTAGAAGTACATCTGGCGTCGGGCTTGCCGGCGCTGACCCTAGTCGGACTGCCCGAAAAAGCCGTCAAAGAAAGCAAAGACCGCGTCCGCGCCGCAATACTCAACAGCGGCTTTGAATTTCCGCAAAAACACATCACCATCAACCTCGCCCCTGCCGACCTTCCCAAAGACGGCTCGCGCTACGACCTCGCCATCGCCCTAGGCATTCTTGCCGCCTCGGGACAAATCCCCGCCGCCGCCTTAACTGACTACGAATGGCACGGCGAACTGGCACTATCGGGCGAACTCCGCCATGTACAGGGCATCTTGTCTTGTGCATTGGCGGCAACACAAGCCCAACGCCGCATCGTCGTCGCCCCAAGTAATGCGGAGGAAGCTGCCTTGGTTGCAGAACACAATCTCGCCAGCGCCCACAATCTGGCGGAAATCGCCGCCGTCTTATCGGCGCGGCAAGACTGGCAAAGCACGCCGCAAATTCTGCCGCAAGCGCCGCATTACCCCGATTTTGCCGACGTCATCGGACAACAGGAAGCCAAACGCGCCCTACTCATCGCCGCTGCCGGCGCGCATCACGTCCTGATGAGCGGGCCGCCCGGTACCGGCAAATCCATGCTCGCGCAACGCTTCGCCGGCATACTGCCGCCCATGACCCAAACAGAAGCCATTGAAAGCGCTGCTATTCAATCAATTAGTCCGCAAGGATTCCAAGCCCAAAACTGGCGGCAACGCCCCTACCGCGCCCCGCACCACAGCAGCTCCGCAGCGGCATTAGTCGGCGGCGGCGGTATTCCCAAGCCCGGCGAAATCTCGCTCGCCCACCACGGCGTACTGTTTTTAGACGAACTGCCCGAATTTGACCGCCGCGTCCTCGAAATGCTGCGCGAACCTCTGGAAAACGGACACATCAGTATCTCGCGCGCTGCCATGAAAAGCGATTTTCCCGCACGCTTTCAACTCATTGCCGCTATGAACCCCTGCCCCTGCGGCTACTACGGCGACCCGCAGCGCCATTGCAGCGACACCCCCGACCAAATCGCCCGCTACCGACAAAAAATCAGCGGTCCTCTGCTCGACCGCATCGACCTGCACCTCACCATTGCCCGCCTCAGCCCGCAGCAACTGCGCCGACAACACCATGCGCAGCAAAACAGCACCGAGCTGCGCGAACAAGCCACCGCCGCGCGCCGCATCGCCCTCGACAGACAAGGCTGCCCCAATGCCCTACTCAGCGGACAAGCCCTAGAACAACACCTCTGCGCCGAAACCGCCGTCTATCAACTGCTCGACCGCGCCGCCGAAAAAATGCAACTCTCCATGCGCAGCTACCATCGCCTGCTCAAAGTCGCCCGTACCATCGCCGACCTTGCCGCCAGCCCCCTCATCAACAGCACACATGCTGCAGAAGCCCTGCAATACCGCACTTGGAACAGCCGCTAATGCACATCAGCTCATTACGCGGCGAACAATTTCGCAACCTGCAAACATTCGAACTCCGCTTTCATCCGCAACTCAACCTCATACACGGCGCCAACGGCAGCGGCAAAACCGCCCTATTGGAAGCCCTCTACATGCTCGGACGCGGCAAATCCTTCCGCGAAAGCCAAACCCGCCACATCATCAGCCACGGACAACACTACTTCCGCCTCATCGCCCAATTGCACAGCCACAGCCGCAGCCACCTGCTCGGCATAGAACGCCACAGCCGCGACTACCTCCTGCGCCTTGACGGCGAAAACCTACGCAGCCTCAGCGAACTCGTCCAACTCGTCCCCATTCAAATCATCAACAGCGACCACTTCGCCCTCATCGACCAAGGCCCCGAACACCGCCGCCGCTTTACCGACTACGGACTCTTCTACCACAACAGCAACTTCCTCAAGGCTTGGCAGCACTACCAATACGCCCTTAAAAACCGCAACGCCGCCCTGCGCCAACAATGGGCAGGCGAATACATTATTCCTTGGCATCAACAACTCGCCGACTACGGCGAATGGATAGACCGCCTCAGACAAGACTACCTCGCCGACTTAGAAAAAACACTCAACTACTACCACGCCGAACTCGGCGGACTAGAAACCCTGCACATCCGCTACTATCGCGGCTGGGCGGCAGAACGCCCGCTTGCCGAACTCCTCAACGCCCACCTTGAACGCGACCGCCAACTCAAACACACCCGCGACGGCATCCACCGCGCCGAATGGCGCATCACCACCGCCAAAGACCAAGACGCCGCCCACCACTTCTCGCGCGGACAACAAAAAACCCTCATCTGCGCCCTCATCTTGGCGCAAACCCAACTCATCGCAGAAAAAAGCGGCAAACAACCCGTCATTCTCGTGGACGACATCGCCGCCGAACTCGACCGCACACGCCGCCAACTCCTCATCAACTTCCTGCTCAACAGCGGCTCGCAACTCTTCATCACCGCCATAGAAAGCGATGCGGACAGCCAAGACATGGACGCCGCCCGCTTTCACATCGAGCAAGGCAACATCACGGCATCAAACTCCTAAAAAAATAAAAATCTTGGATATAGTCAAAGATTTCAAAAAGGGGCAAAGGGACATTTTAGGTGCTGTTTTCGAGTTCTTTAGCTCTAAGGGACAAAATAGGTGCTATCTAGCGTTTTTTAAGCAAAATAATCTTTTATAAACTTAACCTTATTGTCCTTTTCCATGCCGCAATGACAAGCTA